>CAYOCI010000016.1:0-49676 GCA_964402415.1 uncultured Clostridia bacterium | reverse complement strand
ACATGGATGCGCTGCCTATTCAGGAGACCACTGGGCTACCCTGGGCATCCAAGGTCGCTGGCGTCTGCCATGCCTGCGGACATGACACGCATACGTCCATGCTGCTCGGCGCTGCCGAGGTGTTGTGGAACCTGCGCGACCAGTTCGACGGTACGGTCAAACTCCTCTTCCAACCCGCCGAGGAGTGCAATCCCACTGGCGGAATGCCGTTCATGATCGCGGACGGCATCCTCGAGAACCCGAAGATCAATGCGGCCATCGGCATGCATGTAGCTCCGGAACTGAAAACGGGCAAGATCGGCTATCGTGCCGGTGCACATTCCGCCTCGTCCAACCGTTTCTACATCACCATCAGCGGCAAAGCCGCCCACGGTTCAGCACCGGAGAATGGTGTGGATGCCATCGTCGCAGCATCCCAAGTGGTCATGGGGATCCAGACCGTGGTCAGCCGCAATGTGCGTGCTCTTGACTCCGCCGTTCTCACCATCGGTACCATCAAGGGTGGTGACCGCTACAATGTCATCCCCGAGACCGTTACCATGGAAGGCACCTGCCGCACTCACCGCGCGTCAGTCACCGAAGCGATTCCTGCCATGATAGAACGCGTGATCAAGGGGATCTGCGACTCCGTCGGCTGTAGCTACGAGTTTAGATTTGAAAAAGGCTATCCTTCTCTGGTAGCCGACGAGAAGATCACGAACCTGGTACGCGATGGTGTTGCTGAAGGCTTAGGCGAAGATCATCTGCACCACATCCCCGAGCCGGGCATGGGCGGAGAAGACTTCTCCTTCCTAGCTCAACGCGTGCCCTCGACCTTCCTACGCTTAGGTTCTACTCCCGAGAGCGTTGCGAAACCTGCTCCCGCCCACAACGGTGCCTTTAACCCCGACGAAGAAGCATTTGGCACCGGCGTAACCGCGCTGGTCTTCGGCGCACTGAACACACTGAAGGGCCTGAAGTAACTACCTGAAATGAGTAATTTACGTATTGAGCACCTGGTCTCGAACCAGGTGCTCAATACGTTTTCGTACTCAATAACTTCCCAGTGTTATGCTGTCCCTTGTACGGAACACTATTAGCGCCGCGTAAAGGAGGCATGCACAATGTCAAGACGAAACAGGATCATGTCCGACGACCTCAAGATGGAACTCGCCAAGGAACTAGGCGTGGACGACGCAGTCCGTCGCGAAGGCGGCGGCTTCGGCAGTGTCTCATCTCGTGATTGCGGCAATCTTGTCAAGCTGGCTATCATGCACGCCGAGCGTGAACTGAAAAATCACCAACATTAGCGGCAAGAGCGGGGCAACCCGCTCTTTTATCTTGTCCGCACCAGGGGCAAGCTAGAAGGGAGTCATGACTTCCAAGGGGGTTCCATTCGTGAAACATATCGAGATGCACTACTTTGATAATGCTGCCACATCGTGGCCAAAGCCAGAACCAGTCTACGAAGCCTGCAACGAGTTCCTCCGCTATAACGGCGCCAGCCCGGGGCGATCCAGTCATTGCCTCGCAAAGCAGGCTGATCAGATGGTGGACGATACGCGCGCGATCCTAGCTCGTTTCTTCAACGCGCCTGATCCGCGCCAGGTGGCCTTTACCTTCAACGCTACCGATGGCCTAAACCTGGTGATCAAAGGCCTACTCAAGCCAGGAGACCATTGTATCACCACCACCGTCGAGCACAACTCGGTCAGCCGCCCCCTGCGACGCCTGGAGCGTGAGGGAGTGGAACTGACCTATCTGCAAGCCGATGCGGAAGGCTTCGTCCACCCGGAGGAACTTGACCCACTCCTACGGCCTGAAACCAAGCTGGTGATCATGGCCCACGCATCCAACGTATTGGGAGCCGTGCAGGATATCACCGAGCTCAGCCGCATTGTCCATCGTCACGGGGCGATCTTTGCCCTGGACGCCGCCCAGACAGCCGGGATTCATCCCATCGACATGCAGGCCATGGGGATTGACGTTCTGATCGTACCAGGACACAAGAGCTTGCTTGGACCACAAGGGACAGGCGCCGTACTGACGCTGCGCGAGCTTGATCTGCCTCCGTGGCGAGATGGCGGCACAGGCACTCGTTCCGATGCCCGCCTGCACCCTCTCGACCTTCCCTACCGCCTAGAAGGTGGAACGCTGAACGCGGTCGGCATCGCGGGTCTCAAGGCTGCGGTGGAGTTCATCATTCAGACCGGTGTGGATACGATTCGCAAGCGCGAGCATGCCATTCTGGAGCAACTGAGTACGGAGCTTGGCAGGATGCCTGGGATCACTCTATATGGGCCAAAGGAGCTCAAGCGCCGCGCTGGCCTGATTAGCCTCAACGTTGACGGCTACAACTCTGACGAACTGGCGGATCTGCTCAACGACCGTTACAGCATCGCTGGACGACCGGGCTTGCACTGCGCCCCCATGGCCCACCGTTCAGCCCGAACCTTCCCCCACGGCAGCTTCCGTCTGAGCCCGGGCTACTTCACCAAGGATGATGAGGTTGAACTGGTGCTAGAGGCGATGAGGGAGATTGCCAAGAAATGAGTCCACGAGTCCACAAGAACACAAGTGGGTTGATCTGAGCCTTGAGCGCCCTGATTCGGGGCGCTTTTTCTGTAAGTCAAACTACGATTCCACAATCAGCTTGTCCGCGTGTTCATCATGTGTTCTTCCTACAATCCTGCGGTCCCGCTTTCTCGTGGACTCGTCATCCCCTGGACTCTTGTTCTTGTGGACTCGTGTTCTTGTGGACATGTGGACTCGTCTTCTCCGGGCGCGTCCTCTCGTGGACTTGTGGACCCTGCACTCGTGCATCTGCGGCCGCTCAATGGGCCCTTTCTGGCTATTCCTGTCGAATTTGTGCCTCTGCGGCAGGGATTGTGAAGAATAGACAGAATTACAGATCACAAATGCAAATATTGGACAAGTCATTACACACTCTCGCGGTTTGCTGCTACCCCACTTTTGTCCGACGGTTGTGGACTGATCGCAGGCAGGCTCGCGATGCTGAAAGGGAGGATCTTATTGCAGTGGTTCAAGAAACGGAGCCAGGAACCCCAGACGACTGAGCAACCGGTGGTATCCTCTCACCGATCAACAGTGGCGACATTACCTGTTGCGGATAGTTCGCGCTTGGCCCGTCGTGTCAAACGTCTCTCCACTTCCGTGGCTAAAGTTGCCTACGGGGCCAATCAGACTGAAGCCACCACCGCGCAGCTACTGGCAGCCATCAGCGCCGTCGGTCGCCAGATGGAGAGCCAGCAGCAGACCATCAATCGAGCCGTGCAGATTATCAGCGAGCTGGGAGCGTTCTCCGAAGAGATCGCAGCCTCGGTGGGTGAAGTAGCTGCGGGCTCGGAGCAGTCTGCCGCCGCCGTGGGCAAGGGCAAAGAAGCGGTCCAACGGTCCACTGAGGTCATGAACCGCATTCAGACCATCGTTGCCCGCAACTCTGAAGCCGTCCGCTCCCTGGGCTCGAAGACGCAGGAGATCAGCAAGATCGTGGTCACGATCAAGGAGATCGCCAGCCAGACCAACCTTCTGGCGCTGAACGCCGCCATCGAAGCTGCGCGTGCGGGTGACCAGGGGCGCGGTTTCGCCGTGGTCGCCGACGAGGTCAAAAAGCTAGCCGGCAACAGCGCTGACGCCGCGACGCAGATCAGCAAGCTGATCGCTGCGATCCAAAGCGATGCCACCGCCACGGTTCAGGCACTGGCCGAGAGCGTGGACTCGGTCCGCGAAGGCAGTCGTGTGGTCATGGAAACAGGGCACGCCCTGGATGAGATCATTACTGCCGTGGGCAACTCCAACCGACAGGTCCAGGATATCAGCGACGCTGTCGCCCAGCAGGCATCCAATAGCGACAAGCTGATGCAGGTCACCGACAGCATGAAGCAGGCGGTTGACCAGGCTGCCGTCTTTGTCGAAACAGCCACCTTTGATGCTGAGCAACAGCAGGCCTCGATGCACACGCTGCTGTCTGAGGCCAGCGATCTCCAGCAGCTCGAGAAAAAGCTGGAGTCGGGGATGGACCTGGCAGAGAGCGGGGATGACAAGGCGTACGTCTTCGGCCTCCCCTCTGACCCGGTCACCCTCGATCCCGCGCTCTCACAAGATACGAACTCCAACAACGTGATTCGTGAGATCTTCATCGGGCTGCTCCAGCTCGGCATGGACAGCCGTCCCATCCCCGCCATTGCCAGCACGTGGCATCTCGAGGAGGATGGGTGTTCCTACACCTTTGCATTGCGTCAGGATGTCTTCTTCCACCACGGTCGCCAGGTCGTGGCCCAGGATGCCAAGTACACCATCGAGCGGCTTGTCAGCCCCGCTACCAAGTCACCTCGAGCTGGGCTCTTCATGGGCATCGAGGGGGCGAGAGAGTTTGCCGAGGGACGCGCCAGAGAGATCAGCGGCGTCCGTGTGCTGGACCGCTTCAAGCTGTCCATTCGCCTGAGCACACCTAACCTCACCTTCTTGAGCAATCTGGCGAACGCCAACACATCGTTGGTCCCGCAGGAGGTCATCGAAGAGCGTGGGGCAGCTGAGTTCGCCAAGGACCCGGTAGGAGCGGGGCCCTTCAGCTTCGAACGTTGGTTACCAGGCGATCGGGTCGAGCTCAGGGCCAACCCCAAGTACTTCGAGGGGCGGCCATACGTCAACCAGATGATCGTTCAGATCTACAAAGGCGCAGACGCCCTCCAAGAAGCCTTTTTCCGCGGCGAGGTCGACCACCTACGTATGGAAGGCACTGGCTTCGAACGCCTGCAGAACGACCCCATCTACCGTTCGCTGACCACAAAGCTGGATCCCGTCGACGTGCAGTACTGCGGCATCCTCTGCAACAAGCCCCCCTTCGACAACAAGCTGGTGCGGCAAGCGCTGAACTACGCCTTTGACCGTGAGAGCTACCTGCGCGACGTCCTCAAAGGGCACGCCGCTCTAAGCCGCGGCCCCATGCCCCCTGCTTGGGTCAAGGAGACTGTCCGTCCCTACCTCTACGACCTGAATAAGGCCAAGGATCTCATGCGCCAAGCCGGCTACGCCAATGGCTATCCTGGCGAGGTGATTATCCATGTCCGCGAGGGCCACGCAGAGCAGGGTAAGCGCGCCGAGGCTGTGGCTGCTGCGCTTGAGAAAATCGGTATCAAGGCACGCATCGTCGCCGTTCCTTGGGTGGTCTTTACCAACCAAGAGACCATGAGCCAGTGCAACCTCTATCTGATCGCTGCCACCGGCGGCCATGCCGAGGGCGGTAACTACCTGGAAACCTGGCTGCACTCCCATAGCATCGGCAAGGGCAACTTTGCCCGCTTCAGCCATCCCGAGGTGGATCGGCTCATCGATGAGGCACAGAGCGTCGTCAACCCGCAGAAGCGGCACGAGATGTATCTGAAAGCCAACGCCATCGTCCACGAGGAAGCCCCCTGGCTCTTCCTCTACCACCCGCTCTACTACATGGCTCGCCAACCTCGTGTCAAAGGCTTACGCTTCCGTAGCAACGGCGACGTGGCGCTGAAGAGCGTGTGGCTGGATGAAGAAGAGGGCATGTAGCCCTCTTCAGCCCCTCGGCCCTCGCCCCTAGTCCCTCGTGGGAAGATAGCCGCACAAACAGCAAGAGGTCTGATCCCATTGACGGGATCAGACCTCTTGCTCCGTTCTATGTTCTCGCGGGTGGCCTCGCCTGCTGTCTCTCCGTCCCCGCACCCCACGAGGGGCATGGTGCCTTGGTGGCATGGTGGCTAGTAACACAGGCACTTCTCTCTCCTACACCCATGGGGATGACGCTCAGCATATTCGCAACGCGAGGGCTTCGATGCCCCCAGCTCCACATCCCACAAATCCCTGACCGCTGCAACGGCGATGGGGATGGCAAGGTTAACGAAGTTCTTGCAGCAGCAGGGTCCAGTGTTGTCGCCAATGCTCGCGATCACCTGCGCTACCACCTGCATAGTGGCGGCGGTCTCGTGATCCTTGGGACAGGCTGCTCCCAGCAGCACCGAGAAGCAGGCCCCGACTCCAATGACAACGCCACAGACGCCCGTAAGCCCACAGTATCCGCCGACGGCTTGACGTTTGGTGCGCTGCAGTGCCTCGGCAATCATGGTGTCATCAACGCCCAGAAGCTCCGCATTGCGCAGCGCTCCCATGAGAGCTGCCACAACCACCAGCGCATGCTCGCACCCAAGCATGGGTAAATGGTCTACCTGGCAAAACAGTCCCTCAGCAATCTCCTGCGGATCTGTCAACGTGCATCTCTTCAGGTAGCCCTCGATGAACATCAGAGCCCCACGGCCGTGGCACTCGTCACAGACGTAATGCCCCTGTGAGCAGATGATATTGGCATCCTCGATCCTGCCGCAGAGGTGGCACGTGGCCTGTTCGCTTTTTACCAAATATCTGAGCGCCTGCCCACAGACTAGGCAGTGCTCTCCCCCACTCCTCGGACGCTGACCAGCGTCCGCGTTCTCTCCTCAGCAACTGGATGATCTAGTTCGGCGTTCAACCATGCGATGTATTCCCCCCATCTAAACGCAATGAGGCCACTCGGCCTCATCATTGCACAGTAGGCTGTTACTGTCCAGCCACTAAAGCGTTCATCTGTAGGCGCGGGCAGACCTTGTAGCTGAGCGGCGAGGCTACGGACCCGCTCGCGGGTCGCTAGTAGGGCCGCTACCATGCCGCGCCCGCCGTCTGCTTCGTGCCTGCGAGGACGAGGGGCTAGGGGCTCTTGGCCAGCTCCACCACCACCAGCTCCGGTCTATTCCAAAACCTGAACTTGAAGATCCCCGTCGACCCCAACCCGCGCGACAGGTACATGCTAGTCGAACCATCACGGTACCAGCCGCTGTCGAAATGGGGTAGGATCTCGCCCCCGGGGGCGATTAGGGCACCGATGAACGGTGCACGGATCTGGCCGCCATGATGATGCCCCGCCAGCACGAGATCGATCCCTTTCAGCGCAGCCTCAGGCAGGATATCGGGCACGTGCGAGAGTAGGATGCGCGGCTCATCACCACCCACCCCACTGGTTGCCTGGTCCAGGTCATCCCGATTCGTAAAGCCATCGTCCACGCCGATCATCCACAGCTTGGCTTTGCCTTGGCCATAGACCTCAGCGCGATTATTCAGTACATGGACGCCTGCGTCTTGTAGCCCCTGGATCAACTGCGCATGATAACCCCAGTGGTCGTGATTGCCGGAGACGAAGTAGACCGCACTGCTCTTGGACAGTTCTGCGAACATCGCCAGCAGCGGCTCGGTCGACGTATGCGGACCGTCGACCAGGTCGCCAGTCACGGCGATGATATCGGGCTTCGCCTCTCGGATCGCGCTGAGCAGCCTCTCCTGACCGGCGCCAAAAGTCGCTCCGTGCAAATCGGTTATATGAACAATTCTCAGCCCATCGAGCTCGCCCGAGAGGTTGGGGATGGCGAGTTGTACATGGTTGACTTGCAGCCAGGTGTTGCTGAGTTGGATGATCACCAGGACGGCGGTCGCTAACGAGGCTAGAGCAACGATCCACCTACGCAATAACCGCATACTTCCTCCTTTTCACCCGCTGGGCTCTCGGACATACACAAAGGCGCAGCATGGCTGCGCTGCTACACGGCAACTGCACCCGCTGTAGCCGCGCAGCCATGCTGCGCTTGTTCCGTGGGTCGCTAAACCCGCGACCCCCACATGGCTCCTTCTCCGTCGCACGCCCCCACGAGGGGCGAGGGACCAGGGACTCGTCTACGCCGTCTTCTTCGTAAACCTACGGTCGTGGAACAGGAAGACCGGCAGCGCCACCAAGGAGATCGAGAGGCCATCGATGATCTGACGAGTGCGCCCCAGACGCCAATCGTACTCACCGGTCTGCTTGTCGTAGTCGGCCATCCGTTGCTTGAGGTCCTCTAGCTCCACCTTGATCGGTGGGGAGGTCGGCTCAACCGGCTTATCGTACTTGAGATAGAGGGCATCGATATTGACATAGCGGCCCCGATCCCCGACGATGGTCGCGTCAACAACATTGTTGATCGTGTTCGCCATGGCGAAGAAGAAGATGATAAACGCTATGCTGCTGACGAGAAAGAAGTAGAAGTTAGGCATGGTAAAGGCCATCTCTTTGGCACCGAAGGGTGTCGCGCGCCGCCAGAAGAACATGAAGCAGCCGGCGGCTAGAACCAGGGTGATCCCGCGTTTGAGGAAATTGGCGATGTTCAGGGCTCGGCTGCGCTCCGCCTGGACCTGTTTGACATAGGCCTCGGCATCAGGGGTCAGCTGGATATTGGATGAGTAGCCCAGGTTTGGGTACTGTTCGTCCAACCCCATCATCAGATAGAGTCCGTCCCGCAACAGCGCCCCAGCGTAGAACAACGAGGTTACCAGGAGTACCACGGCGAGTAGGTAAACATAGAGGCTGGGTAGGTGAAAGAACCTGTTCATGTCATCACACCTTTCGCTTTGCAGGCCACTGGCCAGATTGGGATGGATGGAACTCCCCACCCATAAGACGGGGAGATTGGTCGGTTTGTTCCCGAGATTAGTGCCTTAGCGCCATGCATAACTTCAGCTTCTCGAAACTTGCATGACGTAGAATAAAGGTGTTGTGGGTAGTGCGGGTCAAACACAATGAAGTCATGCAAGTTCCTGACCTGGTAGTATATTACTCATACACGACGACTGCCCGCAGCCCACAGCCCGCAGAAGCACGTGCCAAGCCAACCACCTCGCCACACATTGCAGTTCCAGCGTGATACCAGCATTAGCCAAAAAGGTTGCGTCATGTACGCCGTAACGGTTACAATACAACAAAAGGTCCTCTTTGCAGATCTGCCTCCCGATCCCTACTATGGGCCGCGGGCCGCGGGCTGCGGGCTGTTCGCGAAAGGAGACACATATGACCATTTTCCAGGCGATTGTTCTCGGTGCCTTACAGGGACTAGGCGAGTTTCTGCCCATCTCTAGTTCGGCACATCTTTGGTTAGTTCCTTGGTTATTCGGTTGGGACTATCAGGGGATCGCTTTTGACGTCGCTCTCCACCTCGGCACCCTGGTCGCCGTCATCATCTTCTTCTGGAAGGATTGGCTCACGCTCGTGGTGGCTGGCCTAACCAAGCCCAGCACCCATTCTGGCCGCTTATTTTGGTGGCTCGTCGCCGCCACTATCCCTGGTGCCATCATCGGCTACCTTCTCGAGGATGCCGCTGAGAACATCTTCCGCCATCCCATAAGTATCGCCGTCCTGCTGATGGCCATGGGTCTGGTGCTCTATTGGGCCGATCGCAATGGGCGCAAACGGGTCCATATCGACGACATGAGGTTCGGTCAAGCCATGGGAATCGGTGTCGCACAGGCCGCCGCCATCCTACCGGGGGTCTCCCGCTCCGGAGCTACCATGACCGCAGGACTGATGATGGGGCTCACCCGCGAGGCTGCTGCCCGCTTCTCCTTCCTGCTCTCAGCACCAATCATCGGCGGAGCCGGTATTCTGCAGATAAAAGAGTTGATCGAGACCCCTGGCGCCATCAACGCCGCCTTCATCGCAGGCATCGCCAGCGCGGCCTTGGTTGGGCTCCTCAGTATTGGCTTCCTGCTGAGATACCTTCGGAGCAACAGCTTCAAGCTTTTCGCCTACTACCGCCTGCTGATCGGCATCGTGGTCTTAGCGGTGTATTTCCTGCGGGGATAGCCCCGCGCGAGCCCCTCGCCCCCAGCCCCTCGTGATTTCAGGCGCAGCATGGTTGCGCGAGTAAAACGCAAACGATCCCCACACGTAGCGGCGCTGCCATGCCGCGCCCGCGGGTTGCTAAACCCGCGACCCCCTGCATCAGCACCAGTACCCCACTGCGGGAGGTGGGCTGCGGGCCGAAATATCACAGATCGGAGAAATCCATGTCTGTAAAACAACGTCTCACCGAACTGGACTTCATCCGCGCCATCGCGGCGATCTCAGTGGTGGTCATTCACGTCACCGCCTCACCCATCGCCTTCGGCAGGCGCGGTTCTCTCCCCATGCTTTTCTACATCGGCGCCAACCAGTTGGCGCGCTTCTCCATCGCGGCCTTTGTCCTTATCACTGGGGTAGTGCTTTTCTACAACTACCCTGTGGACAGGCCCATCCGCTATGGCGAGTTCATTCGCAAACGCCTAACCTATATCTTCATCCCCTACCTGCTCTGGAGTATCGGTTACACCGCTGCCAAGGTGATCATCACCCGTGGCGGCTACCGCCCCGCGCTCGGGGCCTTTGCCCGGGATCTGGCCTTGGGCAATACCTTCTACCACCTATATTTCATCATCCTCATCTTCCAGGCCTACCTGCTCTTCCCCTTGATCCTGAAGCTCGTGCGCGCCTTCAAAGGGTATGAGTTGCCCTTCATCATCGTCACCTTTATCGCCTACGGTCTTCTGATGCAGCACAGCCAATACGGGCACTACCAACCGCAATCATCCCTGATGAAGTTCATCTGGCAGTATCGCGACCGCAACCTGCTCTGGTGGAGCTTCTACCTCATCGCAGGCGGCGTGATGGCCGACCACTGGCAGAGCGTCATGACCTGGCTCAAACGCCACCCTTGGGCGGTGACAGCTAGCTTCACTGCATCATATGCCTGGATCACATGGGATGCCTTCTCGCATTACGCCATCCCCAACTACGACGCATCCACCGCCATGACCCCCCTGCGCCCCGTTGCCCTGGTCTACACCATCTGCACCCTGGCGTTTCTGCTGATCCTGCCTGACATGCTGTCTCGAGCTAGCGCACTAGTCTCGGCCACCATCTCCCTCGGCCAGGTCTCATTCGCCGTCTACCTCGCCCACCCGTTTGTCCTGACGGTGGGAGAGATACTGCTCCGCCGACTGAACCTGCCCCAGCTCCCCTATGTCGGGATCAATCTCTTGGCAGGTGTCTTCATCCCCTATCTCGGAGCGATCATACTCAAACGCATGTCACCCAAACTCGCCCCGCTGGTAATCGGGAAGTAGCGAAGAGTCCCAAGTTCCGGGTCTCAATAGTGATACATGAACGAAGGCTCAGCATGGCTGCGCGGCTACGTCAGGTGTAGTCGCGCAGCCATGCTGAGCCTTCTGTATCTACTGTTACAATGATCATCCCTGCAGGGAGCCTATCAGCGGACTTGTTGGCTCCCTATACTCGTTATCCCACGAGGGGCGAGGGGCGAGGGACGAGGGACGTGGAGCAGGTAGCTACTACTCGCCACACAACTCCACGATCGCTCTCGCTAGCACCTTCGCCGTTGTCACGACCGAATCAAAATCCACCCACTCTACCGCGGCGTGGGCCCCTTCACCCGACGGCCCAAAGACCAAGGTAGGAATACTCGCCTCGGACATGACAGCCGAATCCAACCAAGCCCCAGAGCCAACATACTCAGGATGCTCACCTGTCACTTGCTGGGCCGCTCTCGCTACTGCCTGCACCACTGGAGCATCCTGCGCGATCTCCATGGGTGAACGGACGAAGAAGACGTCGAGGTCAGCGCGGAAATCGGGGTCCTGCGCCGCCAAGCGGGCGATGATCTGCTCCATCTCCGCCTGAACCAAGGATTGATCCTCACCCGGGATGGTGCGGCGTTCTAGCTGGATCTCGCAGAGGTCAGGGTAGGTGCTTAGCTCCTTGCCCCCACGGATCAATGAGGCATGGATCGACGGCGGATCGAGTAGCGGGTGCTCCTTCTGTGGTAGCACCTCACTCCCCACCCGCTCCACCTCCATAAGCAGCTTCCCGGCCTTGACAATGGCATCGACCCCCACCTGCGGTAGACTACCGTGGGCGGCAACGCCATGTACGGTCACCTTCTCCCAAGCAAAGCCACGATGAGCGATGCAGAGGTTGAGGTCAGTTGGCTCGCAGACGATCCCGGCATCAGCCTTAAACTCCCGCACCACAGCCTCGGTCCCAATACTGGCATACTCCTCATCGGCCACCGCCGCCAGGATCAGGTCACCCTTTAGTTCCACACCCGCATCTATGACGGCCCGCACCGCCATGATCATCGCCGCGAGACCGCCCTTCATGTCATGGCTCCCGCGACCATAGACCTTGCCATCGCTGTAGACTGGATCGAAGGGGTCCATGGTGACACCCTCGATCCCCACGGTATCCAGATGACCATTGAGCATTAGGGACTTCCCCCCACCGCTCCCCTTCAGCACTCCAACCACATTGGCGCGGTTCGGCCCCAGGTCCTGCACATGGACTTCCAGTCCCATCCGGGTGAACAGCCGGGCGACATACTCTGCTATCTCCAACTCCCCACACCCACCCTCGACCAGGCTCGGGTTGATCGACGGGATGCGGATCAGGGATTGCAGCAGCTCAAGGGTCTTCTCTCGGTCAATATGTAGATCGGTCATCATCGGTTCCTCCTCCCCCGGGTGAAACCTCTCACACCGGACCGCTCATTGTGCTGTTTCCTTCAGGCATCATCATACCACAACGCTGTCTGTAGGGGCCGGTGTAGCCTCGTAGCCGTGCTGCGATGGTCTGCCGGCCCGTAGAGGGGCGCATTAGGCCCCGGCTTTCGTGCCCCACTGTGGACTGTGGTCTGTGAACTGTGGGCTCTCACTCACCAACAGTCCCCCCACTAGGGACTAGGGACTAAGGACTAGGGACTCACCTAACGCCTGCTGGCGTTGGCATACCTCATCCCCCGCTTCTCAGCGGTGAAAACGTAATACCCATCAATCTCGGCGATCTTGACCCCGCCAAAGATGGCGATCAGCTTGTTCTTGTACCAGTCCTTGCGTTTGGTCACCATCACCATGCGCCCGCCTAGGCGTAGGCGGTTGAAGCCTTTTTCGATGAACTCCTTGGGCACGGCAAAGTCAGTGTGGTAGGGCGGATTGGACAGGATCAAGGTGAAGTCCGTCTCGGTCAGATCCTTGAAGCCGTCTCTCTGGTGGATCACAACCTGACCCACTCCATTCAGCACGGCATTGCGCCGCGCCAGCTCCACCGCCCGTTCGCTGACATCCGTCATGACCACGTTCTCCGACCCGATCAGCTTCGTGGCCAAGATCCCCACGACCCCATACCCACAGCCGAGATCTAGGACCCGATCGCCCTCGCCAAACTCCACCTGCGAGAGCATCGCCAGCGTCCCCGCGTCCACACCCTGCGGGGAGAACACCTCGTTATCAGTCTCAAAGCGTAGCTCTATTCCTTTGATGGTTGCCTCTATCAGAAGAAACACCCCCTTTGAGAGCCCCACGCCCTTCGACTCTCGCCCCTCGTGGATGCCAAACTACAGGCTCGTACGGCGATGGGACAAATGCGCATGCCCTTCCTGATCCCGTTTACTAGCATGTAGGGGCGCCGCCATGCTGCGCCCACATCGCCCTGTCGTCCGATTCCCACATGGGGGCTTGGTGGCATGGTGCCTTGGTGGCGCCTCTTACCCTCCCACTTGTGGACTTGTGGACTTGTGTTCTTGTGGACTCTTCGTCCCCCACATCCCCCATTCCCACGAGGGGCGATGGACTCACGCGAGCCCCAGCGGGATCAAACGCCCAATATCCAGCGCCGTCACGTAGACCAGCAACCCCACCATGATCACCCATCCCAGGATTGCCATGGGAATCTGCAGCTTGACCAGCTTCGGGTGGATCATCTCCAATAGGTAGAGGATCACCTTGCCGCCGTCCAGCGCGGGGATCGGAAGTAGGTTGAAGACAAAGAGGTTCAGGTTCAGGATAACCGCGAACTGCAGCATCTTCAGCAGATCCATACCAGCATACTGTCCGCCCTGCGCTACGATCCCAACTACCCCAGAGAGCTGATCGGGCTGAGCGAACATCAGCGGAATACTGGTGATGAAGTCCACGCTCAGTTGCCAGGTCTGGATCAGGGGTAGGAGTAACACGTTCCCTAACGACCACCCCTGGACAATCACATCATGGATAGCCAAGAGGACCAGTGAACATACCAGATTAGCCAGCGGTCCGCCTAGAGAAAAGGCGATCCGCTTGCCCACGGGTATGCGCCAGAAAGAGTCCTGATCTTCCAGCGCTGGCATGCAGTAACCGCCGATCGGAATTGCGGAGACCACGTACTCAGTCTGGCCCCGCTTCCAGCCAAACAACTTGGGACCAAAGCCGATGGAGAAACGCTCGATCGGAATCCCAGCCAGAAGTGCTGCCCACAGATGACCAGCCTCATGAGCTAGAATCAGCAGACCGAGCACGACGATAACCAGTAGATAGCTCAAGTGTTTGCCTCCTTTTCCCTACTACTCCTATTCTCCGCCTAGCCATGGGAAAGAGTCAAGTTCACCGTGAAGGATTGCGCCTCGTATTGCCCGTCATACTCTTTGACCGCCAACGCACTTGACTTGTTTCGCTCTCGTGGAAATTCCTCGAAACTTTTTCTCCCGCAGTGCGTAACATATTGCGTAACCCAGTCGCACAGAGATCGCTGCGCGAGGCCAAAGCCCAAAGTGGGCGGTCACGTGCTATCGTTCATTCGGCTATACCCCATGAATACTGAAGGAGTGGAGAAACCATGATGACCTATTTCGGTAAAGAGACCGCTGGTGTTGGATCACGTTTTGTGGCCACAATTATTGACAGTATCGTTCTTAATGTCTTCTTTGGATCGCAGAGAGCCCGCTCATTCATGCATGGCCGCTGGGTCGAGATGGGGACCCGCAATGGCTGGGTAGACTTCCTCTACGCCGCCATCTTGATCGCGATCTTCTCTGCCACCATCGGCAAGCTGATCATGAACCTGCAGGTCGTCCGCACCGACGGCAGCAAAGTCACCTTCTGGCGCGCCCTTGGCCGCGAGTTTGCCAAAATCCTCTCCGGTATCCCCCTCGGCCTGGGCTTCCTCTGGGCCCTCTGGGACGAGAAGGGTCAGACCTGGCATGACAAGATCGCCGATACGCTGGTAGTGAAGAAGTAATCTAGCCAGTCGACCATCAAGCATCATACGAAACCAAACGCAGCCGCCCTCTCACATGGGGTGGCTGCGTTGCTATCTGCTCATAAATGGGTTTGTCAATCATGGGGATGGACTATCTCTTTGTCAGCGGGCGGAGCCTTGGGGACGTTCACCTGGTAGTGGTTCTTTACAGCTCCGACCTCGACCCAGAAGCTCCCGGTCTTGTAATCTGGAGCTTCAGGCCCTGAGAAATGGCCCTGTACCGCCTTCTCCTCGTACAGTTCTCGACTGCCCCCTTGGCAGATCAGATACACATCACCGAAGACATCCCATCCCGTACCCTTTTCTCGCTCAACTCTGTACCACTGAACCTCGATGTCCCCTGTCCAACAGTTGAGCGCCGCTTCCCTCCAATTCAGCTGCAGCGTGAAGGTAACTGAACGGTTCTGGGTCTCGTTGGTGGCGTCAGGTGAAAGCCTAATCTTGAGCGGATAGTCAAGTGCGCCGCCGGCACCATCTACTGGGGTCCCGAGGTAAAACGCCCCAGTCGGTTTGAGGACCATACCTCTGAGTACAGAGCTGTCATTCATGGCAGCTACGCTGGAGTCAAGCGCAGCCCACGAAGAAGCAAAGGGCTTACCCCCATCAACTACATCGTCACCATTGCCGTCAAACTGAAACCCACATAGCATCTCAAGGTAAGGCGTAAGACCTCGGTCACCTTCCCAGGTGAGTACAGCGCTATCAAACGCTACCGACCGGCTCCCCGTGTTAACCGCTTTGACGTGCATGGCAACCTCAGCACCGGGGTACATGCGGTCAGTGGTAAAGACTACCTGTCGACTATCTGTCGAAATGCGCTTCTGTGCAGTCACATAACCATCGTGATCAATGGTGGTACCCACAAGATCCACTTGGAGCGCTCCGGTCGACACTGTACCAGAAATGGGGACCTTCTCAATCTTTGCGAACCCCACGCTCAAGGAAGCCATGGCGGTCAGTACAGCCATTACGAGGAATCTGAGCTTCCGCACACTCTACACCTTCTCAACAATGATTGACCATTATCGGATGGCTATCCGTGTTCTGGTCGTGGCGACAAATCCATCGTGAATGAGCTATAGGCCGGTACTGGATCCGCTTGTGCGGCTAGCGTTCTGCCTGAAGGCGCGCGCGGGCCTTATGGGACCCGTTGGGAACGGGTCCATACCTTCACCATTCGAACCAAACTCGTAGGTGAACAACTTGTTCCCTTCCAGCACGTAGAACGATGCCGACGCACTCCCCTTGCCCTCGTAGATGATAGGTTTACTCAGTTCATCAGCAATCCTGATTAGATCCTCCATTGATTTCACTGGCATTATCTGATCCGATCCTGCGCGTATCTCTCTATCGATGGCAACCAGCCGGTCGGCGTGGGTCTTTAGGGTCTGTTTCAGCTTCTGCTGCATGGGATCTATGTCGCGCTGGTCGGCTGTAAACAACCATAAGGTCGCAAGAGACAATGATGAGATCGCGAAGATGCCACCGTACAGCGATGCTGCCCTCTTGTTTACGGGTGGAACAGCCTTGATCGTCTTCTCAATGACCCCGGGTTTAGATTTGCTGAGTTCGCCCGTGACCTCGAAATAGCGTCCCCCCAGGGGTATCACCATAGTGGGGGTGACTTGTTCCCTTATCACACCCGCATCCGTCTTGGCCTCTAGATTTATGTTCCAACCTACCGCCAAACGAATCGTCTGGGGATTGAGCTTCGATTCCTCTGCAATCTTGTTGACGAAGGCATTGAAGTCATTGACACGAATGGGCATCTCGCGTTCCAGGGTGACAGTTGTTCCGCTACTGGCAAAGGCCGTCTTGGGGATCAACGGGAACTCTCTCTGCCATACTTTCACCTTCCCGTCTTTGTCGGCGGCCTCGACGATCGCTCTGACCTCGTACTCCCCACTGAACTCGGCCGCTCTCTGCCCCTCGAATCTATAAGCCAGGTACGTGTTGAGGTAATCGACATACGGAGTTACGTATACCATGCCCGCGTTCAGGGTCTTCTCTGTATAGAGGCTGTTAGGCAATAGGTAAGCTCGATAGTTCACTTCAGCGCGCTGGCTATACGTGTACTGAGGGACTTTCTTATCAGTTTCACCTGGACTGACTGTCTTAGCAGCAAGAAACCCCGATATAAGGAGCAGCAGCAAGAGTGTCACAATAAGTGCAGAGCGAACCTTTTTTGATAGCCGCAGCTTCATTCTACCAACTCCAACTCATAGTACCTGTAACGGACAAAGGGCGATGCTAGCCTCTTTCCTTATTTAGGCAGATGCACTCCGAATCCTCCTGAAGATTGGTGTTGGCTGCTGCGATCAGTTGGCTAGAACGTTCTTGCGCCTGAATCCGTTACGCCACCGCGCAAGACCAGCGTCAGCCAACCCACTTTGGGTATGCGGCCAATAATGCGTCCCCGGATCTGTTGGGGCTCAACGAGCTTCGAATCCGGCACTGGATTAGCGTCTCCCTGCATCTGGAATGACCTCTTTTCACCATCCTGTACCCCAATAACACGGTGTGTAATGTCATTACCATCAAGGCGGTACTGAACCACGTCCCCTAGTCCTACACTGGCGCTGTCGATCTTACGAACAAGGATAACGTCTCCGGGCTTGATCATCGGCTCCATGCTGCCCGTGGCAACTACAGACGGGTAGACAGGAAATACCCCAACCGCAAACCAGACTATTAGAACAGAGAACACGCTCGAAGCGATCCACCCAAGGGTGTTCTCCTTTGCTTTCTCACGCCGTTTGATCTCCCTGGATTCTGAAGCATATAGGTTCTGTACCATGGTAATCCCAAGCAGCGGAACAACCGTACCAACCAGTGCCGACGTAAGTACGCCAGCGTCCGGTAGCACTGGTGAAAACCAGTGAAATGCCTGCAGGAGCCCTCGATAAGCTATACTCGTGACCGGTCCGCCCATTGCAGCAAGATAGGAAGCAGCCGTGCTTTCGGCTAGAGATGGAAGGATTATCTTACCTGCGTATTCAACCATCTTCTGATCTGACTCCAAGCTGAGCAACCTATGGAGCGGAAGGGAAGTGACCGTGAAAAGAACACTGACCGCGGCGATAGCTAGGGATGCAATTCGTTTCGAATAGACGGAGATCAGATACGACCGTGCAGTCTCGGTGCCGAGTAGGGCAGAGCCAACCAGGAGCAGATTTGTCAGAATACCGATGGGGGTGAAAAGGTATGGGCTTTTCCCGAAACGTCGATCATACATTCCTCCTGCGACCATGAACACGATTTGGAACGCCCCGAGAAAGAATGCCATCCATCTCAGGTTATTGAGTAGCCTCAATTTGGTATGAGACCGGTTTCGTGGGATTCGCCAGCAAACATACGCAGGCAACAGCCATAATATGCCCTTAAGTACGTAAGCAAACAGCCCTTCTCCTAGGGCTGCCCCGATACCGGTGTTATTCATGATGTATGGTATTGACACCGACACCAGCACAATGGCGACGTACAAATGTTCAGCTTTCGTGATCGATTGCTTGCGCACCTGTCTCACGTCCTAGCGGCTTTCCTTGAGCCTAGGGTGGGGTAATCGGCGATGCTGCTGGTGGGGCCTTTTTATCATCACTGCCTGAGATCTGCTGAGTCGGAGCTATCTGAACCGGAGTGAGTTCAGGGATCGAAAACTCCCTTATAACCGCTGAATCAGTGCTTCTATGAACCTCACCCTTCTTAGCCTGGCCCCTGTTGATGGCGTCCTCGGCGGCCATCTCAGCGGCTGACTGAGACGAGTAGGATGCCACCTGCTTACCATCCAAAATCACGCGGTATTTCGGGCGCCATTCGCCCGTCCGCACCTGACCTGAGATGGTGAGCTCTTCGTTCCAGGCGGCGCTGCTGGCGGGAACGAGCAGCTGGCATGCAATTAGTGCAGCGGCAACAAGAAGTAGGGCTCCGCGCATATCTGCACCTCCTCCATGGAAAGTGGTAGGTAGGCGCGACGGCCTACCTACCGCTCAACAAATCCTACCGGCCAGAGAGCCAATACCAGGTCGGGATGTTGCCGTTTGCGGGATTGTTAACAGTTTGCGTAGGAGGCAAGGTCTGATCGAAGTTGAAGGTGATTGTAAACGTGCAGGTCTTGCTCTGATAGGAGTTGTCTGCGTCAGCGGGAAGACCGATCTGGAGGCAGTCTTCGTCTTCAGGTTCGCCATAGAAGCCAAGCTGACCTTGGGGTTTGATCACAACTTTCGGATCGCCGTTTGGCTGGACCTTGTTAAAAGCGTTCGCAAATGCTTGACCGGTGGTGGGATCGGAGATCTTTCCTCCCGTGATCCAAGCATTGGTGGCACCTACTGGTAGATAATCTACTGCGGGATTTGTGCCCAGCTTGCCATTCGGGTTGTAGTGTGCAGAAGCAGCAACTGTCAATGCATTGTAGAGGGCACCGTCGCCACTCACATAATCGAACTTAACATTCTTGAGCTCGATCGGCACGGTGCTGTTGTTTGTGAAGAGGGCGTCAATGCGTCCGAAGCCGCCAGGAAACATGTTGGAGATGGTGACGGTGGCAGTATTATCGTCCCAATTGGGCTGCACGTTTACGTACTTGTTGTTCAACCAATATTGACCGGCTACGACTTTCTCAACCTTGACATCCATGTAACCAGTACTAACGGTGTCTGTCATAACGACGCTGTCGGTCCATTGTGCGTAGCCGACGCCCAGGAGAGCGATGGCCGCAACGAGGGCAACTACCATGTACTTCATGCTCTTCACGCTGCAATACCTCTTTTCTTCAAAATGAGTGTGTTACTAGATTGGGAAATGGGTTACCTACGATTGTGTGTTTCTTCCGAACACCCCCTTCGAAGTCACCTCTGGAAGCACTAGTATGAGGCGCCCAACGATTGTTGGAAGCGCAACCCAAACGAAAATGAGTGGGGGTGCTTCTCCTGCGCATCGTAACTAACGTTTACCCGGATTACGCCGCTGGTCCTACCACCAGGGTTAAGTGAGTGATCCTCGATCGATACAGATACGCCGACACCGCTGGTCGACCCTTCCGCGATTACCTCGAGACCGCATGGTACGCCCCCCTCGTTCGAAATCTGGAATGGGATGACAATGGGGGAACTTGCGGGGGTAACGCCTTGAAGGTCCACTGTTAGTGTCTTCTTGTCTCCAGAGACAGTCAGGCGACTGTCTACCCCATCGAAGACGATGTCTAGATTGCCGGTCGAAACGGTCCCAACGATCTGAATCCCATCAGCCCAGTGTGCGTAGCTTACGCCCAGCGCACTGAACAGCAAGACCATAGCAATGCAGATAGCCGGCGTCGATATGGCATATCCTCGTCGCTTATGCGCTCTACTTCTCACACGGCACTTCTCCCCCGCAGCCGTTTAGGAAAGCAAAACCCGCCCAACCGGCCTCACGGCCTCGAGGTTGGTGGCGGGTTGCATCACTAGCTCCGTGCCGTCCAGATGCCCAAGTTGCGGGCGGCACTTCATCGCTTCCACTCAGTTCGGTATTCGTCTGTCGTGAAGAGTATATAACAGCAGACATGGAAGAATGTGTTAGTTGATGCACCGCTGTTTGAATAAATTTCCGACAGCAAGTGTGCCTGATTTGGCTGTTTCCGACATGGTGATGGCTTGTCGGCCCGCGCTCTCCGCCCTGGCAGGGCGATATTGTCGCGTTTCGCGCGGATTTCCTCATCCGCTTAACCTGACTGCGCCTGAACAGGTCGATTTGAGTCCTATCCACAATCAAAGGCTAGCCTTGAGCACGCTGAGTGAGTCCTTTAATTCCCTTTCCATTCGGGATTATTGACTGCGTCATGACCCATTAAACCTGCGCTTTCCATTATTTATCAGTGATCTTTCTTGTACGAATGGAACAAGCCACCCCAAGGGGTGGCTTGTTGTTGCTTCAATATTCGCCCGAGTGGACAATCGTTGTCCTACGCTCCTGTTCCGGTTGGCTCAGTGGCCTCGGCCTCATCAGCTGTCGCAGCGGCGCTATCGTCAGTGGCAATAGCCTCGGTCGTATCGGTAGCAGGGGTATCATCAGCCTGTTCTGCTGTCTCAGTGGGCAGAGTGGTCTCAGCTTCAGGATTAGTCTGATCCGCAACGGCCGTCTCTTCCTCCGCCTCATTCGGCGTCACAACCACTGTCTCGGTCTCATTATCCCACACCACGTCGGCATTCAAGGCCATGGCCAGCAGGCGGACAGGAACTAGAGTGCGGTTGTTGTGCAGCTGAGCGGGGACGTCGAGGTTGACGGGCTGACCGTCGATAGTAGCGGTGAGAGAGTCGAGAGTGAGCTTGACCACGTGCCCGTCACGTTCCATGGTAACGGTCTTGGTGGTCTCGTCCCAGTTGACGGTGGCGTTCAGCGCTTGAGCCAGAGCACGGAAGGGGATCAGGGTTCTACCTTCCTTAACCATCGGGGGAACGTCCATCGTGGGGCGCTTGCCGTTGACGTAGACGAGCACGTCCTTAGCACCGGCTTTGCGCTGGAGCTTGGCGGCCTTCTTCACGGTCTCAGCATCCTGAGTCTGTTCAGCAGCTTGCTCCATGGTTGCTGCCGCTTCGGTGGTCTGGCCAGCTGCGTCAAGGGCTTCAGCTAGATCGACCTGGGTTGTTGGTTCGGCAGCTACTTCCAGCGCTGCGCGATACTTGGCGATGGCGCCATCATAAAGTCCCTGTGCAGCCATAACCTGTCCAGCGACGATGTTGGCGAGCTTGTCCTCAGCGTTGACGGTCAAGAGCTTGTCCGTAACTGCTTGGGCATCATCATACTGTCCGAGTTCCTTGTAGGTCCGGGCGAGCTTGAGGGCGATGCGACGGTTGTCCGGATCCTTCTCCAGGATGGCGGTGTAGCGGGTAACGTTGCCCTGCAGTGCTACGTCCTCTTCACCTTCGGCGGGAGTGGTCTCGGGATCTGTGGGCTCCGTACCATCGGGAGCAGTCTCATCCGTTGTGGTCTCGTCCGTGGGTTCGGTGGTCTCTTCATCAGTTGGCTCTGTGGTGTCTTCGGTGGTAGTCTCGTCGGTCTCAGGAGTAGCTGCGTCCTCTCCCACCGTGGCCTCTTCTTCGGTCGCTTCTTCCTCTGCTTCAGCTAGCTTGGCGTCGATCTCCGCTGCTTCGGCTTCGATGGCTTCGGCATCCAACTCCAGTTCGGCTATCAACTGATCGATGGTGAGCGTGGCGCCCTCGACTGGGGTCAGTCGAGCCAACAGATCGGCCAAGGTCAGGTCGGCGACGTCCGCGATGACCGCCAGGGTCACGAGGTCCTCGTCATTATAGACGTCAGCCTGGTCACGCCTGAGCAGGTTGTAGCTGGCCATGGCGTCGCGTCGAGCGCCAAGGACTGGCGTTCCGGGCTTGGTGCCCTTGTCGGGCTGGCCGTTTTGCCCTTGGCCTGTGGTCTTAACCTTCTCAGGCTGAGTAGTCTCCACTTGGTCCACTGTTGCCTGAGTGGTTACCTCGGGTTTGACTTTCAGCTTGTCGATTGGCTGCTCGGCGAGAACCGGAACGGAGCTGACTAGGAGTAGTCCACTTAGAGCGACGGCTATGAGCTTTTTCATCTGACATCCTCCTTACTATGTGCGATTGGTTGTCCAATCTCTGCCAATATGTATCGAACCACTATCATGATTTTATAGGGGTAGAAAGTGTCGTGATAGTCTCAATTTCCATGGGACTTAGGTCCCATGGAGTCACAAGTCATGAACCATTAGACAACTGCTGGGATACCGAGGTCGGCTATGGAAATACCCATTAGGGCCACCTACAGGCGACCCGCGTGCGGGTTTGAAACCCGCCCCTACAGACGCCCCTGCTGTTACCCGTGAGACAACAGGCCATAGATTGAGTTGGTTGTTCGGGCGCATCAGCAGTCTATGGACTGCTGACTAGCTTGGTGCCGCGTAGCGGCATATGGACCCATGACGTATGACTCCAAGAATATCTATACATTTTATCGAGATACCGTTGACAGGACAAGATCACCCCTGCTATACTCTACAACATCAAGAATGTCGTAACTACATATGGCATTGGAAGTGTACCTAGGGTTCCGCAGCGATCCTCGCTGGCCTGGACCGAGCGGTACAGGCGTGATCACACGCTACACCGTGGGAATAAAAGACCCAAGCGGAAGGTTCCACTCTTTCCGAGTAGAGCATCCGCTGGGGTCTTTTTGTTGTGCCTATCGTTACCTAGTGCTAGCCTGTGGAGAATAAACATACAAAATGGAGGTAGAGATTCATGGCGGTTTCGGTATCGAAGTCAACCCCGGCTGATCAACAGTCTCAAGCACACCCTACGCGCGACGTGTTTGCCTCGAGTCTGGGGACGATTGCAGCGACCCTAGGCTCAGCAGTCGGCCTCGGCAACATCTGGAAGTTCCCCGCACTGACAGGTCAGAACGGCGGGGCAGCCTTCGTCCTCCTCTACCTAATCTGTGTTGCCCTGGTTGGTCTCCCGGTTCTCGTCAGTGAGCTTCTGATCGGGCGTCGTGCCGGAGCTAACGTGATCAGCTCGTTTAAGACTCTCGCTCCCAAGAAACCCTGGTATCTGATCGGCGTCGGCGGTGTGGTTTCTGCCGTCTTGATCATGGCCTACTACACCGATGTGGCCGGTTGGGTCTACGCTTACGTCTTTAAGGCAGCCACCGGTGCTCTTGCGGTTCCTGCTGACCAGACCGCTTCGGTCTTTGCTAAGCTGACAGCTTCACCGCTCCAAACCCTGGCCTGGCAGTGGATCGTCCTGGCGGTCACCACCGGTATCGTCATGGCTGGTGTCAGCAAAGGGATCGAGGCCGTGACCAAGCGCCTGATGCCCGTGCTATTTGGCCTGCTACTCATCTGTAATGTGCGGTCACTCACGCTCCCCGGTGCCGGCGCGGGTCTAGCCTTCCTCTTCAAGCCTGACTTCAGTAAGCTTGGAGCCGGAGCCTTCCTAACCGCGCTGGGTCTCGCCTTCTTCAAGCTCTCTCTCGGCATGGGCGCCATGACCACCTACGGTAGCTACATGAGCAAGAATGACAATGTCCCGGCGACGGCTGCGAAAGTAGCCCTCGCTGATACAGCAGTCTCCTTGCTCGCTGGTATCGCCGTCTTCCCCGCCGTCTTCGCCTTTGGCTACGAGCCCACCGCCGGCCCGTCGCTGCTCTTTATGACCATTCCCTCGGTCTTTGGCTCGATGCCATTTGGCCAGGTGTTCACCTTCATCTTCTTCGTCCTGACCGCTGTGGCTGCCACTGGAGCCATGATCTCACTCCTAGAAGTACCGATCGCCTATCTCTGTGAAGAGAAGAAATGGTCGCGCACCAAAGCCGGCCTCACCACGGCGCTCGTGATCGCCGCTCTGGGGGTTCCCGCCACTTTGTCCACCAGCACCATGAGCGGTGCCACAGTCTTTGGCAAGACCTTCTTTGACCTCTACGACTTCCTCACTTCCAACATTCTCATGCCCGTCGGCGGCATCGCCATCGCTCTCTTCATGGGCTGGAGCTGGAAGAAGGCGAATGTGCTGCAGGCCGCTAGCAACGAAGGCAAGGTCAACAACCACGCCGTGGTCAATGTCATGGCACTCTTTCTCCGCTATGTCGCACCGGCGGCCATTGCGGTAGTTCTCCTCAATGGCCTCGGTTTTATCAAGCTGTAAACAGCCCGAAGGCATCAGCCATCAGGCATCAGGAGTTTGCGTCGTTGGAATCGTCACGTGTCACCCTCTGGTCTCTCAACATGCTTTCCTACCCCTCCTCTCTTTCTTTCTGGGCGGCTTCGGCCGCCCACCTTTTTTTGCCCGGGTTCTTATCCCTTGGTTAACAGATCCATCTCTTGACAGCCCCCCCCGCATGCCGTAAACTGGTAGCAGATTGTTGAGGGGGAAT
Source organism: uncultured Clostridia bacterium (assembly GCA_964402415.1). Taxonomy (GTDB): domain Bacteria; phylum Bacillota; class JAAYKD01; order JAAYKD01; family CAYOCI01; genus CAYOCI01. Next base: position 24,877 of record CAYOCI010000016.1, on the reverse strand, counting down.
TTTGATGTCGGTAATGGTTCTCAACCACAAGTAATTGCATAGCCACCCTGCGTGCTATACGTGGCCAAACGCACCTTAGAAAGGTGCTTGGTCTCGTGTGCCCCCCGTCACCTCTGATGGCTGTGGGCTGATGGCTGTAGGCTCGCATGGTGGGTGCTAGGTTGAGAACGAATACCACCCCTACGATAGATCGTAGAGCCGTGGAGTATTCCACGGCTTTTCTGCTATCCGCGAACGAATACGACCGTTTGAGGGAGCAAGCGTCTATACGTACACGCCGTGGTGATCTACGCTCACCACGGCGTTTTTGTGTACTCGAGTAGCGCGTGAATACTGGGGACGGTTCTAATTATTCGCTTTGTCCCCTGCCGCGAGGGGGCCACCCGCGGCGACCGGGCGGCGTGGCAGAGCAGCGCCTTACAGAGATGAAGCCCTATCGAAGATAACCGGCAGGCGTGGCAACACGCGCGGGAGGGTCTGAGACCCTCCCCTACATGACTTATGACTCTACTCAACAAAGGAGCGATCCATCATGATGAACGATAAAGTCCTACAGACCCTGGAATACGACAAGATCAAGGCCCAACTGGCTGAACTAACCGTCAGCAACCTTGGACGTGAGTTGGTGGAGAGGCTTGTGCCTTTGACGGACAAGAGCGCGATTGAGGCAGCCCTGGAGGAGACCACCGAGGCTCGGACCCAGCTGGACGGTCGATCGCAGATCCCTCTGCACGGCATGTCCGATCTGCGCGAGGTGATCGACCGTGTTGAGAAGAACGGCGTTCTGAACCCCACCGAGCTGCTCCGCCTCGCTGACTTCCTTCGCGGCTGCCGCGAGATGAAACGCTACATGGGTGGCAAGCGGCTGGTCGCCCCGCGTCTCAGCCGCTATGCTGACGGGATCACCCCCTGCAGCAGCTTAGAAGACGAGATCCTGCGCTGCATCGATGGGGCACGGGTGGCGAGCTCTGCCAGCGCCCAACTCGCTCGCATTCGGCGCGAGATCCAGATCACTGAGGAGCGCATCCAATCCAAACTGCAGTCGATACTGAACTCCACTCAATACCGCGACGCACTCCAAGACCATCTGATCAGCTTCAAAGATGGTCGGTACGTCCTGCCGGTCAAGTCCAGCCATCGGCAGAAGATCGACGGCACCGTTACCAGTAGTTCCGGCAGTGGCTCCACGGTCTTCATGGAGCCGACGGTGATACGCAATCTGACCAACGAACTGCAGGCGCTGCGAATTGAGGAAGAGGTGGAGGAGTACCGCATTCTTGCTACGTTGACGGAGCAGGTGGCCCCACTGATCCAGCCGATTCGCATCAACCTCGAGACCATGGCGCAATACGACCTGGCCTTTGCCAAGGGGCGGCTGAGCGTGAAACATAGCGCCCGCACTGTGGGCGTAAACGACCAGGGGTTGATCGGGATCCGACAGGGACGCCACCCCCTGATCACCGGCGACGTGGTGCCGCTGGAGTTCGCCATGGGCAAACGCTACCATACCCTGGTCATCACCGGCCCTAATACCGGCGGCAAGACCGTGGCGCTTAAGACCGTCGGGCTGCTTACGCTGATGATGCAGTCCGGGCTGCACGTTCCGGTGGGTGAAGGGAGCCAGTTGGCGATCTTTCACCAGGTGCTCGCCGATGTCGGCGACGGCCAGAGCATCGAGCAGTCGCTCAGCACCTTCTCCTCTCACATGAGCAATATCGCCGAGATCCTGAAGCGTGCCAATGGCTCAACCCTGGTGCTGCTCGACGAAGTGGGCACCGGCACTGACCCTGCCGAAGGCGCAGCGCTGGCCATGGGCATCCTCGAAACCCTGCATCAGAGCGGGGCGATCACGCTCGCCAGCACTCATTACAGCGATGTCAAGCGCCTAGCCGACATCCACCCCGGCTTCATCAATGGGCGGATGGACTTTGACCCGGTAACGCTGAAACCGCTCTATCGCTTGGTCATGGGCGAGGCTGGCGGCAGCCAGGCCCTGTGGATTGCCGAGCGGCTCGGGATCAGCGCGCAGGTCCTCGCCAAAGCCAGGGAGCACCTGCACTCTACCCCGACCGTTGCCACGGACGGCGAAGGCCAGCGGAAGCCGGTGGACGACGTGCCGATAGCCAAGACCGCACTGCCAACACCGGCCATCGCCTCTCCCCCTACTCCCGACCCATCGTCCAGCTCAGCAACCGAGGATGGCGAAGCCAGCCCGACCCCGCGCCCCTGGGCGCTGGGCGACTCGGTGCTCATCCTCACCCTTGACCAGCGCGGGGTTATTGCTGAGCTGCCAAACAGCAAAGGCGATATGGTGGTCTTCTCGCGAGACAGACGCGTTACCGTGAATCAGAAGCGTGTCAAGCTACTGGTCGGGGCAGAGCACCTCTATCCCCCCGGCTATGACCTGAAGACCGTCCTCTACACCTGGAGCGACCGCCAGCTGATGCACGACATGGAGCGCAAGCTGGTTGAGGGCGTGCGAGTGGTGAGTGAAGCGGACACGAGGAGCCCCTAGCCCCTCGATATGTGCAGCGGTTCATTGGGCGAAGCGTAGCTAGCACCCGCGGTCTCCACGGCACCCCTAGTTCAACACCAAAGAAGGAAGAAGGTTATCCGCATGTATACGTTCATACCAACCACCCTCGGCGAGACGCAGCCCCTCTTCAACGACTACCTCGCCACCCTATCCGGGGTCAACGATGACTTCTGGGAGGAACATGTCGACGGCAGCCAGTTCTATCGCATCGAACACTGCGGCGAGAGCATCGGCCTATTTGGCATCCATCAGCAGGAGAACCTGACCGTCTTCTACACGCCGTCCCCCCACCTGCGGCACGCCGAGCCAGCGTTTGCGCAGGTGTTGGAAGAGTTGGCACCATCTTATGCCTTTGTCCCGACCAATGACGAGCTATTGCTCTCGCTCTGCATGGATAAGCACATTGCCATCGACAAGCAGGCGTACTTCTTCCGCCACAGCGGCGTAGCGGTGCGCCCGCCTGAGTGGGAGCGCGGGCTGCTCCGCCTCGCAGTTCCCACCGATGAAGCGGACATCCTGGACCCAGAAGGGGTGGCCGAAAACATCCGATTGGGCAAGTACTACGTCATGCATAAGGATGGCGTGTTCATCGGCCAGGGCTTCTTCAATCGTCATCAGCTGATCCCCAATGCCGCATCCATCGGCATGAGCGTTCATCCGGATCACCGCCAAAAAGGCGTGGGGCGAAGCATCATCATGCATCTGGCCGAGATCTGCCGCGAGCAGGGTATTACCCCGTACTGCGGCTGCTGGTATTACAACCACAACTCTAAGCGCACCCTGGAGAGTGCAGGGTTCGTTACCCAGACCCGACTGTTGAAGGTGTGGTTCGTCGCCAGGCCAAGCGAGGAGTGTTAACTTAGGGGTCAGACCCCTAAGTTAACACAAACAACTGAAGATCGGGGTCAGACCCCGATCTTCAGTTGTTTGCTCTGCCTTGCAGTAGTTCCTCGATGAAGACCGCCAGCCCATCCTCATCATGGTGACCGATGACCAAGTCAGCCACAGCCTTCACCTCGGGTTGCGCATTGCCCATGGCGACGCCCAGCCCAGCGAACTCGATCATATCGAGGTCATTGAGATGGTCGCCCACGGCGATGGTCTGTTCAGGCGTGATCCCATAGTGTTGACAAAGCCAGCGGAGCCCATTGGCCTTGGTCGCAGCCGCTGGGAGCAGCTCCATATGCCACTTACCATCGTAGTCCATGGTACGGAGTAGGCGAATCTCACATGGATCGATCAGTGGTCGGGCGATATCAAGGGCAAGTTGGGTATCCGCAGCATCGCCACTTGCCGTTAGGCGCAGTGGTTCAAAGTTGGTATCGCGGATCAGTGAACTCACCTGACGAACGTTGTCCCCTTCGCGGTCAAGAGAGCCCGTTGGCCTACCTCGCGTAGAGAGCTGATAGTAGACATCCGGCGGTGTAGGCGAGTCGCAGTAGGTGAAAGTCGTGATTTCCTCCTGCTCCCAAGCGGCGATTACCCGCTCTGAGACCGGACGCCGGACGGTCACTGAATGGAGTGAGCATAGGCTGACCGGATCAGCGATCACCCCGCCGTGATAGGCAACCATGGGGTCCACCAAGTCTAGCTCCTTGGCCACGCGCAGCATGCTGCGCGGACGACGGCCACTGACCAGGGAGACGATGAACCCGTACTCCTTGGCCCGCTCAACGGCTTGTCTCGTCCGATCGGTTAGCCTCTTGCTGCTGTTCAGCAGCGTCCCGTCGATGTCAAGCGCCAATAGCCGATAATCCACTACTCACGCCCCCTCTCAGTCACAGCTTTCGCCAACCGGCTCGGGTTTCCTGCTCATGCGGTTTGTTAACCAAGGAGTCAGACCCTTAAGTTAACACAGACATTGACGATCGGGGTCAGACCCCGGTCGTCAATGTTTCTTCTATCGGCACCCCGAACCTTTCCCCGGGAGGAAACGACTTACTCTCAGGAGAAACAGGCAACAACGAAGAGAATTGGGGGTAGAGGTAAATGGATCAACATACCGCACAACTGACTGGTTTGCGTGAATGGGTTGAGGAGGTACGTAAGGACTGGGACGTTCCCGGCGTAGCCATCGCCATTGTCAAGGATGATGAGGTCATCCTCAGCGAAGGTTTCGGTCTGCGCAATGTGAAGGAGAACCTACCGGTCACTCCCGATACACTCTTTGCCATTGGCTCGTCGACTAAGGCCTTTACCGCCATGGCGGTGGCGCAGCTGGTCGACCAGGGCAAGCTGGATTGGGATAAGCCGGTGCGCGACTACCTGCCGGAGTTCAAGTTGGCCAGCAGCTTCGCCTCCGAGCAGATCACCCTGCGCGATATGCTCTGCCACCGTTCGGGGCTGCCGCGCCACGATCTGATGTGGTATAACGCCAGCTTCAGCCGCGAGGAGATCATTCATCGCGTGCGGCATCTGGAGCTGAGCAAGGAATTGCGCACCACCTGGCAATACCAGAATATCATGTACCTCACAGCCGGCTACATCGCCGGCAAGCAGTCAGGGTGCAGCTGGGAGTCCGTAGTCCAGGGGCAGATCCTCGACAAGCTCGGAATGACCAACACCAACTTCTCGGTGGAGCTGGCCCAACAAAGCGCCGATCACGCCCGCCCCTACCTGAAGCAGAAGGACGAAGTCCGTGAGACCCCCTTCCGCAATATTGACACCGCCGGACCCGCTGGCTCGATCAACTCCAACCTGACCGATATGGTCAAGTGGGTGCTCCTGCACCTCAACAAGGGTAAGTTCGGCGAGGAGCAGATCGTCAGCGAGGCCAACCTCGCCGAGATGCACTCACCGCAGATGGCGATTAGACAGCCATCCAAATACCGCGAGGTGCCGCACAAGAGCTATGGCATGGGCTGGTTTGTTGAGCCCTATCGCGGCTACAACCTCATCCATCACGGCGGCAATATCGACGGCTTCACTACCTTGGTGACCATGATGCCCGAGGAGAGGATCGGGATCGTCATCCTGACCAATATGAACGGTACCCCTCTCCCCACCATCATCGCCCGTAATATCTCTGACCGTCTGCTGGGGCTCGAACCTGTAGACTGGCATGGCCGGGCGAAAGAAGAGGTCGAGAAGGGGAAAGCCGCGGCTGAGGAAGGCAAGCAGAAAGCAGAAGCCGAGCGCAAGCTCGATACCAAGCCGTCACATCCCCTCGCCGACTATGCCGGTGACTACGAGCATCCCGGCTACGGCATCATCAAGGTCGAGCAAGAGGGCGACATGCTCAAGGCAACCTACAACTCTCTGCAACTGACGGTCAAACACCGCCACTACGACATCTTCGAGGCTCACAACCCGCTGATCGAGTTTACCTTCCCCGTCACCTTTCTGATCAATCTCAAAGGCGATATCGATCGCCTGACCATCCAGTTAGAGACGGCGGTCAAGCCCGCAGAGTTCGTTCGTGTCGCATCCTCAGAGATGAGCGAACACTCTTTCCTAGAGAGTTTCGTCGGCAACTACGACCTGATGGGCACGCTCATCACCGTCGCCCTCAAGGGCAGCACCCTGATCACCACCATCCCGGGGCAGCCATCGTACGAACTGGAGCCCTACCGGGGGATGACCTTTAACCTCAAGGGCCTGCTCGGCTACAGCGTCGAGTTCAAGATCGATGCTGATGGCGGTGTGACCGAGATGGTGATCAACCAGCCCAACGGCGTCTTTGCAGGAAAAAGGGTGTTAACTTAGGGGTCAGACCCCTAAGTTAACACAGGCAGAGAAAACCGTAAGAATCCGAACAGATGGGGTCTGCCCCCCTCTGTTCGGATTCTTTATTACGCCACCCTAAAGGAACCGGGGTCGCCTAGATCGAAATACTCTGTCAAACCGACATCAGAGGGGGTATTACAGATGCAGATACCATCGATCAGCAACGAGCTGGAGCTGAGGCAGTTTCTCGACCAGGTAGAAGCCGATCTAGAGAAGCTTGGCAACCAAATGTCCGAGCTGAGCTTCCAGAAGTTCTTGGACAAGAAGCCCAATCCCAAAATCGCGGAGTTGGATCGGCAGCGGGCAGCGGTGGTCTTAAGCCCTGAGTTACGCGCCCTGATCGAGTCCTGGCGCGGCAAGGTCTCCGATCCTGCTCTCGCCCGTCGTGTGGATGTCTGGCGCGGCTCGCTGATCGGCAACCAGGTCACCGCCCAAGAAGAGATCTCGGCCCTGACGCGTGAACTGAATGACAAGATCGTCGCGCATAAGTACCTGCTCGGCAGCGAGCGGGTGGACCTCGGCACCATCCGCAACGTGATCCGTCAGAACCCAGACCGTGAACTGCGTCGTCAGGCGTGGCTGGCCTACGCTGAGCTCTCCAAACAGCTCGAAGGCGACCTGCTTCGCCTGGTCAAGCTGCGCAACGCCGCCGCGCAGAAGCTGGGCTATGGCAACTATGTCGACATGATCCTAGACCTCAACGACATGACCACCGCCGAGGTGGAAGCGATCCTCAACGAGCTGACCACCGCCACCGAGGGCTCCTACCGCCAGGTGCTCCATGAAGGGGCCAAGCGCCTGGGAATCGATCAGATTGAGCCCTGGGATGTCCAGCTCTGCCTCGAGTCCAAAGAAGGCGTCCCCGCCCACCTCTTCCCCAAGAGCGGGATCAAGCAGGCGCTGCGCGATTGGGCGGCGACCATGGGCCAGGATATCGATGCCCTTGGGATCGAGCCGGTCTTCGTCGATATCCCCTACAACGGCCTGTGTATGACTCTCAACCGCAAAGCCATTCGCATCCTCGGCAATCCGCAGGACGGCTATGGCTATTACACCACCATGTTCCATGAGCTGGGCCACGCGCTCCACTCTGCTCTGAACGAACAGGAGCAGATGATCCTGCGTCGCGACTCGAGCATCTTCACCGAAGGGATCGCTGAGATCTTTGGCTACGTCCCCAAGAACCCCGGTTGGCTGAAGACCCGCGGGCTCTCCCCCGAGTTGGTCGCCACCGCTCGCCAGAGCACCGTCGGACCGCAGTTCCACTATATCCGTCAACGCACCGCGTACTGCCTCTTTGAGTATGAGATGTACCGCAATCCGGACCAGGACCTAGATGACTTGATGGCTAAAGTTGAGGCGCGCATCCTGGGGACGGAAGTCGACGCGTCGCCGCGCTGGGCCTCCAATGCCTGGTACATCAGCTATCCAGTCTACTGGCAGAACTACGTCCTCGCCGATGTGGTCGCCAGCCAGGTGCATCACCATCTCGAAGCCAACTTTGGGCCGCTCTATAATACGCAGGCTTCCTTTGATTTCATCCGCCAGAACTACATCGCCCCCGGCGCTTCCACCCCCTGGTTGGAGAAGATCGCCCGCGCCACCGGCGCGCCACTGAACGCCAGGGCTCTGATCAAGGATATGAATGAGTAAGGCCGTGGGCCGCAAGCCGAGCCACCAAGCCACCAAGTAGATTGGTGAACCAAGAGTCTATTGCGACGAGCCGTCCTGCACCAGTTGCGGGGCGGTTTGTTGTTTGGCAAGGCTGAGTCGCCTGCAGGCGACGGCAGGCCGCCCAGGGGGCGGGCCCTACAGACACCGCTGCTGCGTGTGTGACTCTGGCCCTTTGCTCGTGCATTGGCTTGCTCACCCTTGTCTAATACTGGCAAGTTGTGCGATGATGGAAGGCAAGGACAGACGTAACGAGACCGCCATCGACCCACCTGGTGGCTTGGTGGCATGGTGGCTTGGTGACTCCTAGAAGAAGGTTGAAGGACGGTGATCCCTTTGCCGACCGCTCCGCTTGACTATTTCCACCCCGTGGTGCGGGCATGGTTTGAAGAGGCCTATCGTGAGCCCAGCCCGCCGCAAGCGCAGGGCTGGCCGTTAATCGCGCATGGGCGGAGTGTTTTGGTCTTGGCCCCCACGGGCTCCGGTAAGACGCTGGCCGCGTTCCTGCAATGCATCAGCACTCTCCTCACGGACTTAGCGCAGGATGGCCATCCCGGCGTACGGGTGGTCTATATCTCGCCGCTTAAGGCGCTGAATAACGATATCTCCCGCAACCTGCGCGTCCCGCTCGATGGCATCCGACGCAAGGCTGAGGAGATGGGGATAGAGGTGCCCGAGCTTCGCGTGGCAGTGCGAACCGGGGATACCCCTGCCAAGGAGCGCCAGGCGATGCTGAAGCATCCGCCCCATATCTTGATCACCACACCCGAGTCGCTCTCGCTGATGCTGGGCTCCAAGGCTCGACGCATCTTCGCTTCGGCGCGCTTTCTGATCATCGATGAGATCCACAACCTCTTCCCCACCAAGCGCGGCGTCCACCTGGCGCTGGCGGTGGAGTACCTGGAGCAACTCGTTGGCCACCCTCTGCAGCGGATCGGCCTCTCGGCCACCCAGCGGCCGATCGAGGCGGTGGCGGCTTATCTCGGCGGCGGTACGATGGATGGCGTGACCGGTCAATGGTCGCCGCGCCCGATTACCGTTGTCGATACCGGGCAGCGCAAGCAGCTGGACCTAGCGATCGAGCTGCCGGTAGACGACTTCTCTGGCCTGCCGGAGAAGACCATCTGGCCAGCCATCTACCGCCGTCTGCTGGAACTGATTGACCAACACCGCTCGACGCTGGTCTTTGTCAACAACCGGGCCGTGGCCGAGAAGGTCACCAGTAATCTCAATGAGCTGGCCGAGCGCGAGTTGGCTCGCGTGCACCACGGCAGTATCGCCCGCGACCTGCGCTTGGAGGTGGAGATGATGCTCAAGACTGGGCAGCTTCCCTGCCTTGTTGCCACCTCATCACTGGAGTTGGGGATCGATATCGGTGCGATTGATCTGGTGGTTCAGATCGAATCGCCCCATGAAGTGGCCCGCGGGCTACAGCGGGTTGGGCGCGCCGGCCATATCGTCGGCATGCCGAGTAAGGGGCGGATCATCCCCAAGACGCGCGGCGATCTCCTGGAGGCTGCCTTCATCGCTCGGGAGATGCAAGCAGCCCGGATCGAACCGACCCATGCCCCGGAGAACTGTCTGGATATCCTCGCCCAGCAGGTGGTGGCCATGGCCATCGATCAAACGTGGGATGAGCATGAGCTGTATCAAGTCATCCGGCGGGCGTGGAGCTATCACTCGCTCAGCCGAGCGGACTATGAGCGGACTCTGGCTATGCTGGCAGGACGCTATGCCGAGGAGTTTACCGATCTAAAGCCTCGTATCTATTGGGACCAGACCCACCACACCATCGTTGCCACCGACAGCGGCAAGCGCCTGATCTACACCAGCGGTGGGACCATCCCGGATCGCGGTTACTTCGGGGTCTATATGGCAGGTTCGCCGGTGCGCCTAGGTGAGCTGGACGAGGTCTTCGTCTACGAACGACGGATCGGCGATCGCTTCGTCTTAGGCACCTCCACCTGGCAGATCGAGGAGATCCGCCAAGACCGCGTTATCGTCCGTCCCACTGGGCGGGGCGGGGTGAACGTCCCCTTTTGGTTAGGGGATGGGTTTGGTCGCCCCTACGATCTAGGCAAACGGCTGGGCAGCTTTCTTCATGAGGCCAGCAGGCATCTCGATGACGAAGATGGAGCTGCATGGCTGGATGCACAGTGTCAGACCGGAGCGACAGGTGCACTCATCCTCCGTGACCACCTCCTCGCCCAACGCGACTGCGCTGGCGCGATCCCCAGCGATCGGCTGCTGGTTATCGAGGAGTTCCGTGACGAGCTGGGTGAGTGGCGCGTGCTACTCCACTCCCCGTTTGGGCAGCGGGTGAACACGCCTCTGGCCATGCTGATCACCGCTACACTGCGGGATCAGGGGTTGGAGCTGGAGACCATGCAGAACGACGACGGCATCATCTGGGCTGCCCCGGCGGCTGACCAACCCGCTTATGTTGATCCCACCGTCATTGATCCTGATGATCTCGGGCAGCATTTGGTCGACCTGATCAGCACCACACCCATCTTTGGCCTGCTTTTCAGGCAGAACGCTGCCCGAGCCCTCGTCCTGCCACGCAGCGGCTACGGGAAGAAACGCACTCCGTTATGGCTGTCACGCCTCAAGGCCGCCGACCTGTTGCAGGTAGTGGGTCGCTACCCGTCGTTCCCGATCGTCATGGAGACCTATCGAGAGGCTCTCAAAGACGTATTCGACCTTGACGGTCTGCATGAGCTGCTCACTGGACTAAAGAGCGGAGCGATACGGATCCACCGTTCACGTAGCGATGCCCCCTCCCCCTTTGCCCAATCACTGCTGTTCAACTTCACCGCCTTTTATATGTACCAACCTGACCTGCCCAAAGCCGAGAGACGTCTACAGGCATTCAACATCGACCGGTCACAGCTGCGCGACCTGCTGGGGAAGGCGGCGTTGCGGGAGCTCCTGGACGAGCAGGCTATAGCCGAGAGCTTGGCCAGGGCACGCTGGATGACCGATGAACTCCGCCCGACATCGGCGGATCAACTGCATACCTGGCTGTTGAGAGTGGGAGAGCTTCGCCGCGCTGATCTCCTGTGGAATGACCCGCAGGTAACAGCTTGGCTGCGCATACTGCAGAACAGCGGACGGGCAGTGGAGATCCGGGTAGGGCAGCAGCCCGTCTGGATCCCGGCAGAATATAGTAGCGAGTTTGGCCTGGCGATGGGCGGCACTGGTGGCGAGACCGATGCCCTCGAGGCCCGGCGAAAGGTAGCGCTGCGCTATGCCCGCAGCCATGGGCCCTTTACCACCTCCGAGATCGCTACGGCCTACGGCTGGCGCCTCGATGGGGCGGAACGGTTGCTGCTCAGCCTGGAGTCGCAAGGCTTCCTTGATCATGGGGAGTATCTACCCCAGGGCACTGGTATGGAGTGGTGCGACCGCGAGCTACTCCGCCAGATCCATCGTCGCAGCCTAGCCAAAGCTCGGCACGAGGTCGAGCCGCGCTCGGTTGAAGACTATGCCAGCTTTCTGGCCCGCTGGCAGGGGATCGGCGGGCAGCAGAGCGGCAGCGAGGCGCTGCTGGCGGCGCTCGAACCGCTGATGGGGCTCTACCTCCCCGCCAAGCTGTGGGAGGAGACCATTCTCCCTGCGCGAGTGGCGGACTACAAGCCCGTGCTACTCGATCAGCTGGTCGGGGGCGGCCTGCTGCAATGGTTGGCCTGGGGTGATGGCGATGCCATACGTCTAGCGCTGTTCCATCCTGGGGAAGCTCAGCCCTTGAACCCCGCCGCAGCTCATGTTCTGTCTCCAGCCCAGGAACGCATCCTCGACACGCTCCGTGCACGCGGTGCACTCTTCCTACCTCAACTCTGGACCGCCTCAGGGCTCGGGCCCAATGAGACCCTTACAGAACTCTTTGCCCTGATCGCGTTAGGCCAGGTCACCAATGACACCCTGGGTCCCATTAGGCTGCTACTCAGCCATGGCCCCAATCCCAAGCGGGGCTGGAATGTGAATCCTTCCGTGCTCAGCCGCATGGGACGTTGGGGTGTCGTATCTGACACCCAGATCACTGATCCGGAACCGCTTCTGCAGAGGCTCTTCCAACGTCACGGCATCCTGACCCGCGAGGTTATCAGCCGCGAAGGGCTGTCCTGGTCGGAACTGAGCCCGGTTCTAGAACGATGGGAGATGATCGGGAAATCCAAGCGCGGCTACTTTGTCACGGGGCTATCGGGCATGCAGTATGCTGACGGACGCGCCGTGGACAACCTACGCCTGGGAGTGGAGACCGGGCTGCCCGAGTATCTGGTACTGGCCTGCCAGGATCCCGCCAACCCCTGGGGTCATCAGCTCCCCTGGCCGGAAACCAGCGCTGTGCGCCTGGTCGCACCCAGCCTGGTGGTCCTGCGGCGCGGGCGCCCGATCCTGGCGGTGATGGGCGATAAGAAGCTGAAGCTGGTGGCGCTCGGAGATCTCTCTCCGGAACAGATGCAGGCATGCTTAGGCGAGTTGGTCGCTTTCCTAGCCAAGACGCCTGCTGGCAAGCGTAAGCTGACCATGATAGAATACAACGGTCAGCCGATCCGCGCGACGGAGGCGGGTGCGTTCTTGGAAGAATTAGGATTCAAGCCAGACTATACGGCATTGACTAGATGGGGGCGATAGCTCCCCTCTAGTCAATGCCAGCCCAAAGGCCAGCGGCCGCAGGCCGAGTCCAAAGGCCCACGGCCAAAGGCCACAGTGAGAATGCAGAACAGCGGACGCGCGGCAATGTCCCGCCGCATGAACCGAGGAGGTCCAATCCCATGAGCATACACAGACTAACCGGCGAACATAAAGGCTATCTGGACGGCGATATCGCCATCGCCCTCTTTGACCATCCCATGGGGCTTGCGCTCAGCGAAGATGGGCTTCTCTACGTAGCTGACCCAGGCAACCATCGTGTGCGCTGCATCCATCTGAACGATGGCGAGGTGACCACGGTCCTGGGCAACGGCCTAACCGAAGGGGCGATGGAAGGAGAACCATCGCCCATGACGCCCCTGCACGCTCCCCACGGCGTCATCGTTTCCCCTTGGGGTGAGCTACACGTCTGCGAGACTGGCAATCACCGCGTCTGGCGTCTAGTCTCTGCCGGCTGGGCTGAGATCGTTGCTGGCAACGGGTCAGCAGGCTATACCGGTGACGGTAATCCCGCCCGCAGCGCACAGCTCAACCACCCTCACGATATCGCCTTTGATGACGATGGTGTGCTCTACATCGCCGACTTTGACAATAACCTCATCCGCGCTGTCAGCCCGGATGGCTGGATCAGCAGCTTGGGAGAACCAGGCTCGCCTCAACTGAAGGGCCCGACTGCGGTCTGTCCCGATGGCCAAGGTGGTCTCTATATCGCGGATAGTGGCAACCACCGTATCATGCGGTTCGATCTGGGCGAGATGACGATGACCACCATCACGGGAGCCGGTCAGCCGGGCTTCGGTGGTGATGGCGGCCCAGCGACTGAGGCTCATATCTCCGACCCAGTCGCTCTCTGCCTGGAGCCAGACGGTGGCCTCTTGATCGCCGACCGTGGCAACGGACGGGTACGCCGTGTCGACGCCAACGGCATCATCCAGACCATCATCAGCCCCGACCAGATGCCGAAGTCCGACGACGGCTCGTCTATTAGCCTGTCGCCGACCAGCTTGGCCATCGCCGAGGATGGCCGCCTCTACATCAGCGATGACGCCAACCATTGCATCTGGGTCTGTGACGATTCCCTAGCCCCTCGTCCCTAGCCCCTCGAGAGCACGGACTGCCGAGGTACCGAAAAATCCGAACAGATGGGGTCAGACCCCATCTGTTCGGATTCTCCCCTGCCCCTTGACAGACAAGCCGACCTCGATGTAAGATCATCCCAGCGGCTATCTCCTGTCCCCGTCTGATGACTCATGATTTATGACTCATGACTCTTCTGCGGGCTGTGGACTGATGGCTGCAGACTGAAGAAGAGGTGACAAGACAACAGCCATGCGTAATCGCTAATGTAACTCGTCCTACCAACAGCAGATCGTAGGGTTCCACCCCTTCTGTTTTGTTGTGTACTCTTGACGGGATACGTTGCGCGCAGGCTGTCCATCATGTCACTGACCAGAACATGGCCAATGTTAGCCATGTACCTTTCGTCAGTACTAGAGGCATGGACAGAACGTCCATGCCTCTTTTGTTATGTCATCCTGCCAAGCGTTCCCGAGAAACGGAGGGAACCTTTCATGACAATCTTGCAGGTTTCTCATCTCACCAAAGAATATGACCATCGTCTTGTCTGGGCCGATCTCTCGTTTCAGGTCGCCCGGGGCGAGCGGATCGGTCTGATCGGGGCGAATGGCTGCGGCAAGAGCACACTGCTGCGCATCCTAGCTGGGCTTGATCAACCCAAGAGCGGTGAGATACACTACAGCCACCCCGAGCTCAAGGTCAGCTACATGGGTCAGGAATGGGAGAGCCGTCTGCAGGGCAGCGCCCTGGAAACGGTTCTAGCCGGTGACCCCATCCTCGCCCGCCTACGCCGGGAGATGCAGGCAGCCGAGGCCACCATGCAGCGCGACAGTAGCCAGCAGACTCTGGACCACTACTATCAGCTTCTCTCTGACTATCAGTCAGCCCAGGGCTATGAGCGTGAGGTGGAAGCGGAGACGCTGTTGAAGAAGATGGGGCTGTTATCAGCCGAGATCGAACTACCCATGGCAAGACTCAGCGGCGGTCAGCGAACACGGGTGGGTCTCGCTCGGGTGCTATTCTCCGCGCCCGATCTGCTCCTCTTGGACGAACCCACCACCCATTTGGACCTGGATGCGCTGGAATGGTTGGAGCAGACACTATGCCACTACCAAGGCACGTTGGTGGTCGTCTCCCACGACCGCAGCTTCCTCGATACCGTCGCCACCCGCATCCTCGATCTATCCGATCGGACGATCGCGAGCTTCCCTGGCAATTATTCTTCCTACGTCCAGCAAAGGGAGCTCCAGCAGCAGACCCAAGCCGCCGCTTACCAAAAGCAGCAACGCGAGATCAAGGGGATCCAGGAGGCCATCCGGCGACAGGAGCAATGGTTTCAAAAGGGCAGCAACGTCAAGGGCAGCGAACAACGGAGCACCAACCAAGACGGGTTCTTCCTGGGCAAGTACGCCGACCGTGCCAGCAAACAGGCGCGAGGCGTCCGTGCCAAGGAGAGTCGCCTGCAGCAGATCGAAGAACGTCGTGTCGACAAGCCTCGTAGCCACCGGCGGCTAAACATGCGCATGGGCGGCGAGAGCGCCAGCCTCGGGCGCTTTCTGCTCCGCACCCGCGCGCTCGGCATGGCCTATGGTGAGAAGGTGCTCTTCACCGATCTGGATCTAGCCCTGGAGCGCGGTGCGCATGTGGCGATCGTCGGCCCAAACGGCTGCGGCAAGACCACGCTGCTTAGGCTACTGCTCGGTCAAGAGGGCTCCACCGCTGGCAGTGTGGAACGTTCAGGGCTCCGCATCGGCTACTTCTCCCAGGAGGCCGAGACCCTCAGCCCTGAGCTGACAGTGCTCGATGAGATCAGGAGCACAGGGATCATTGATCAGACGGACGCCCGCACTCTGGCTGGCTCCTTCCTCTTTCGAGGCGAGGATGTCTACAAACCAGTCTCGGTCCTCAGCAGTGGTGAGAAAGCACGGCTAGCGCTGGCAAAGCTGGTGGCCAGAAGCCCCGATCTGCTGGTGCTAGACGAACCGACCAACCATCTTGATATCCCCTCGCGCGAACGCGTAGAGCAAGTTCTAGCCGAATTTGGTGGCACCATTCTTCTGGTCAGTCATGACCGTTATCTGCTGCGCAAGCTGGCGACCGAGGTCTGGCACTTTGCCGGCCAGCGGGTGCTCTGCTACCGCGAAAGGTATGACGACTATCTGGTCACGATCGGCAAGCGGGCGCGGCTGGAGCATGCACCGGACCTGGCCGAGATCGACCGGCAGCTTGCGGTCGCCCAGATGCGCTTGGCGCTGGTCTCAGGGCAGATGGCCGACACGCATACGCAGAACGATCCCCAGGGCATGGAGCGGATACGTGCGGAGTTCATGGAGTTAAGCAGAGAGATCGACCGACTGCGTACCGCGGCCAAGTAACAAAGAGATTGACGATCGGGGTCAGACCCCGATCGTCAATCTTTTCACTCGGTCCCCATACGTATGATCCTGATCGTCCGTTCCACGCGGTCCCGCCAAGCAGGGATTGTCTCCCCTGGCCCCGGGTTCAGTCTACTTAGCAGTTCGCTAACAGTCACAAAGGCAAACCCCTTTTCCTGCAGCCCTTTGATAATCGTTGGCAGCGCTTCGACGGTCTGCGATCGGTTTCCGCCCAGGTCATGGAGGACGATGATATCACCATTGCGAGGCTCTGCTAGAATCCGCTGGGCGATCACATCCGCACCTGGGTTGGTATAATCCTTGGGATTCTGCCACCAGGACCAGAGAACCATGGTATAGCCGTGTTTTTTGAGGACCTCCAGGGTAGTCTTGTTGTAGTAGGCTCCAGGGGGGCGGTAGATCTTCGGTGTGACGCCTGTGACCTGCTGGATAATCTGATGAGTACGCTGCAGCTCGTTCTCAAACTGTGCCTCGTTAAGCTGTTTGAGTGGATGAGAGAACGTGTGATTGCCCAGCTCATGGCCCCCATTTGCGATGGCTCGGACCACATCAGGAAAACTCTCGACCCGCATGCCAACAACAAAGAAAGTTGCCCGCACGCGGTGCTCTTCTAGGGTCTGCAGGACCTGCGGGGTGAAGGTGGGGCTCGGCCCATCGTCAAAGGTCAGGGCTACAATCATCTCAGTGGTCGGAACGTTGGTGATGACCTCGCCGCTGCCTGCGGCCATCGCGTAGCGTCGATGAGTACTAGAAGCCATCCAGAGGCTGAGGATGACTACCAGGCATAACATCGCTAGCCTCTTTACCACTCTCTTGCGTATGATCAAGATCACGAGATCATCCCTTCCGTTCCGTCGCTCAGGCAGGCGTGCTTATCACACATCACTCCAATGACCGCGAGATGATGACAAACGCCAGCGGCGAACCGTCACGCCTTAGGTGACAGCTCGCCGCTCTGGTTATTCAAGGCAGGTCCCACTGGTCTGGGCTTCACGCACGCTAGACTTAGCGATCACGGTAGGCGACACTCATGGTCTTGATCCCTGAGAGTTCCAGTTTCTGTTCTTCCTCGGGTAAGAGCTCTTGAGCACAGGCTTTCACCAACAGTTCTCCGCAACCACAGCAAGGGACTACGCCAAAGATCTGTAACCGATTCCGTAGGCGACCTCCTTACCACATCCCCCCCTTCATCCCGTGTCACTACAAGGTTATGTAGGGCGAAAATTGTCCTATGACACCGTTTTTTGCCTGCGGCCCGCAGCCCGCAGCCCACAGAAATCGCCCAATCGGCTACACTGTCGGCCCTCTGCCTGGTATCTGACTATGCTCCCACCGCCTTTACTTTGATCATAACCTACTGCGGGCCGTGGGCTGCGGGCTGTGGGCTATTCGTCAGCCCTTCCGCTCCGAACAGCAGCACCAGAGGCATCACTGGAAAGCGATAGCGTGCCTGGATGTAGAAGATGCTCAACGACAGACAGAAATATGAGACCGGCACGGCGAGCAGCCACTGGGCGGTCGTCATGCTCCGCCACGACCGCCACCAGCTGTAGAGCGTGCCCAGGAGCATAGTCACTACCAAGACAGACTCCAGCGATAGGGGCAACCAGATCCACGGATGGCTCTCAGCGTTGAGCTTGCTGACCCAATCAAGGGGCAGCGTCCAGAACAGGAAGAAGCGCTTGTTTGAGTGTGCTGCGAAGCGGATGGGGTGGTGCAATATATGATCTATGGCTGCAACCTTTAGGTCCCTATCCCAATCGACTTCGCTCTCACCAGGATCTGGTACCAGAAGGGGGTTCCCGGTTAGGTCTGTATAGCCGCCATCGCTGTCAGGGTTGTTGCCGAGGTAGAGATTCAGTCCGCTGATGGTATCAATCGGCACAAACCCACCTAGTACTCGGTAGTTGCGTATGGTCCAAGGAGAGATGGTCACAATCGTCACCAGGAGCAAGACACTGATGGTCCCCATGCGCCGTCTGTCCCGCGTTAGCCCTATGAGCGCTGCCCCCATCAAGATCGGTACAGGGAGTGCGATCGAGCGGGTGAGGCTGGCCAGTCCGAAGCACAGCCCGGCCAAAGCAGCAGGCCACCACCCCGCCATCACAGCGACGATAGTAAAGTTGATCCCAGCGAGCAGCAGGGCGGTAAAGAGTATCTCCGTCAGCAGCCCAGCGCACAGGACATAGGGGGTCAGCATGACCGTATACAACAAAGCACCGAGACGACCTGTCCGCGGGCTAAACACCCTTCGTCCTAGTTGTTCGACGAGTATGATGATGCCCAAGTTGATCAGCACTTGCAGCAAGTAGACGGTCTGCGGTCCATAACCAACCAGTCTATAGACCAACCCAACGAGGTATGGATAGACGGGCGGTCTGTATGCGCTCGCTGGAAGATGCCCTTGATCCAACACACTCTGTGCCCACAGGTCATAGCTCGCCATGTCGGAGAGGAGAGGTAAGCCGAAAAAGCTCACCCAAGTCAAGCCAATGACGAAGCTTGTGAGCAGGAGAACCGGCAAGAAATGTCGGCTGTCCAGCCAAGCAAGGCGTGGCACCATGGTAACCTCCTGGGGTGCGTTTCCAAGCTCCGCAGCGCTGAGCCTCATACTACACACGTCCATAGTAGGTGAGCCATGTGATAGCAATAGCCCATAGGCCGACATCAACCAGAAGTGGGCGATCGGAGAGCAGGACCATCTCCGGGCTGCCGCCTTGCGCTCTGCACTGAACAAGATAGAGATAGCGGAATAGGCCATAAAGCACCAGCGGGATGGTGAGCATCAGGTAGGGGCTATTCCCTGCTGAGAGAGTATACAGGCAGTAAGCCATGATCGTTGCCGCCGTCACAATGGCTGTCAGTTGATCGAGAAGGGCGGGGGTATACTCGCCAAGGTTGGTGCGGTGGGCCGCTGCGGAGCTTGCCAGCAGCACCAACTCGTGGCGGCGCTTGGCAAAGCCAAGAAAGAGTGCGAGTAAGATGGTGCAGACCAACAGCCAGGGCGAGACTGGTACATCGATCACCGTCGTTCCTGCCACCGCTCTCAGCACAAAACCCATGGCGATGACTAGAACATCGACCAGGACCAAGCGCTTGAGCCAGAAGGTGTAAAGGAACATCAGCCCCAAGTAACCCAGCGCAACCAGCATAAACCGGGCCCCAAGGCCGAACGAACCCACCAGTGCGCCCGTCACCAGTACCCCATGGAGGACCGACGCCTGAACCTTGGTCACCTGTCCAGATGGCAGCGGTCGCTTCGCCTTTTCGGGGTGACACCGATCCTGTTCCAGGTCGATGAGGTCGTTAAAAACGTAGATGCTGCTGGATAACAGACAGAAGAGAATGAAAGCCATTAGGCTGCGGAACCACAGGCCCCGCTCAAATAGATTGTGCGAGAAGATCAACCCGGCAAAGACTATCAGATTCTTGGTCCACTGTTTGGGTCGAAGCAATCTCCAAAGGTTGCTAATCATGGTCTCACCTCATTCGATGCAGGGGATTTGGATGACGAAGCTGATCCAACCATCCTCGCACTCCGCCCAGACCGTACCGGCATGCATCTCGATGATGCTCTTGGCAATAGCTAAGCCAAGGCCAGAACCTCCTGTGTCTGACCCTCGTGACGCGTCGAGACGACGGAAGCGCTCAAAGATCATGGCTAGATCGTCTTTGGCGATGGGCTCCCCTTTGTTGGCAATTACCAGACGGGCCCCGCTGGGATAATGCTCCAAAGCTATGCGCACCGTCCCAGGCTTGGGGCTGTAGCGTACCGCATTGGACAGGATGTTCTCTAGGGCGCGCACCATTATGTCAGGATTAATCTCGACCATAAGGGAGATGGGCTCAATTTCGCAGACCAACTCAAGCTGGTTCTCGGCGCATACTGGTACCCACTCGTCCGCCAACTGGCGGACCATCTCTGTCATGTTGACCTCGGCAAGAGGCAAGTCCCGACTACTGCTGGTCAGGACGGTATACTCAAATAGACTGTCAAGCAGAGACTTCAGGCGCTCGGTCTGTGCATAGGTGATCTCTAGATATCGTTTGTGCTGCTGATCATTCTCATAGCGGCCATCCACCAAGAGCCTGAGATAGCCCATAATGGTCGTGAGTGGGGTTCGCAGGTCATGGGAGAGATTGGTGATGAGTTCACCCTTAGCCAGCTCCACGCGTCTCTCAGCCTCGATCATCTCCTGCAACTGGGTGGTGGTATGGTTAAAGCTTTGCGCCAATAGCGCTAGTTCGTCGTGCCCCTTTTCGGGCACGCGTAGGCTGAGGTCACCGTGAGCCAGCTCCCTAACTCCAGTCGCCAGTTGCTCGATATAGCGCAGCTTGGGGCGAATCAATGCCAAGAACAAGACCATGAATGCAACGCATGCATAGATCGTAGCCAACGTCACATCGCCGCCGTAAGCGGCAACGAGCTTCCGTTTCGGCTGGCCGATGGTAAGGATGAGAAAGTCCCCGCCGCCATGGGGAAAGGGTGTCAGGCGGTAGAATGGTCCTGCCTGGTAAGAGCCACTGAGCACCGATTGAAGCCATGGCAAGTCGACTCGCTCGTGAATGAAATTGGCCGAGCGTCCAACCACAGTGCCATCGCCTTTGATTAGTGCAATGCGGACGTGATAATAATCTGCAAGTCGTTCGAAGTATTCGTTGTTGACGGCGTCATCGAAAGGATCGTTGACATGTGAGATTAGCTCCAGAGCAACCGCGTTGGCATGCGCAACCTCATCGTCGATCCCATTGGTGACTGCAAGCGATGGGTGGGCGGTCAGGGAGAAGATGATAACCGCCAGGGCTGCACTAAACACCAGATCAGCAATAAGCTGCAGCCTTAGACTGCGCGATACGGGTGACCACAACCTGATATGCGATCGCCACACGTTGGGGATCGTGGACAAACCGATCTGACTAGGCTTCAATTTTGTATCCCACCCCCCAGACGGTCTTGATGTAGCGTGGCCTGCGTGGGTCCGGTTCGATCTTCTCACGTACCCTGCGCACGTGCACCATGACGGTATTATCTGAGGCACAGAAAGCCTCACTCCAAACCGCCTCATAGATGCGTTGCGAGCTGAAGACCATGCCACGATGTCGTGCCAAGAGTTCGAGAATGGCGAACTCCCGCCTGGTCAGCTTAGCCTCGCGTCCACCAACCCAGACCTCGTGAGTTGCGGGAGTGATCACCAGCTCCCCTACCGCAATCGTATCTTCAGGAGTAGGTTGCGGAGCAGCAAACTGAAGGTACCTGCGCAGTTGCGACCTAACTCGAGCTATCAGCTCCATGGGATTGAACGGCTTGGTCAGATAGTCATCTGCGCCCACATTGAGCCCCCATATCTTGTCCATGTCCTGCCCCTTAGCCGAGAGCATGATGATTGGCATCTGGTGCTCGGACCGGATCTGCAAACAAGCCTTAATCCCATCCATCTTGGGCATCATTACATCGAGAAGTACGAGGTCAATCTGTTGCTGTTTGAGCAATGTGATGGCTTCCTGGCCGTCACCCGCTTCACAGACGGCATATCCTTCGTTGGTAAGGTAGATGCGGATCAGTTCTCGAATCTCTCGCTCGTCGTCCGCGATCAAGATTAGTGGCTGGCGCTGCATGGAACCGCTCCTCTCGGCGCTTTTTACCGCTATTTCATTATTGAGCATCGACCTTAAGCAAACCTGGCTATCTTTCTTAAGAAAATCTGAACTTGTGCTAGCTGTGTTCGTCAAGGCTCCGCGCGCTTCCTACCTGGCTACCTTTTCCTGCACGTCTTGACATCGCTCCTACCGCTCCGGTATAATAGTGTCTCAATAGACGATGAAGAGGAGTAGTAAGCTGTGGCCTCCCTAAGAGAGCTGCCGGTCGGTGCAAGGCAGTGGGAAGACCCGGTCGAACTCGCCTTGGAGCTGGCAACCGAGCGCGCTGGCGTGAGACTTGCCCGGCTAGACCCCGTTAACGGTCGGTGTCGGCAGACACCATGAGTGGGGCCCGTATGGCCCAACGAGAGTGGTACCACGGAAGGACAGCCTTTCGTCTCTTACGAGACGAAAGGCTTTTTGTTTTTCACCTTCGCGACCTCGCCTCATGGTCACCCCGCCCCGTTGACTACTGGTGGCATGGTGCCTTGGCGGCTTGGTGGCTAGCGACGAAAGGAGCGATAGTCATGGGCAGTTATTCAACCGCCACCGACAGGAAGTGGCAACAGAGATGGGCAGAGAGCAAGCTGTATGAGTTCAAGCGTGATCGGGTGGGCAAGAAGCTCTATTGCCTGGAGATGTTCTCCTACCCATCCGGCGCCAATCTACATGTGGGTCACTGGTACAACTATGGACTTACCGATAGCTGGTCACGGATGAAGCGCATGCAGGGCTACGAGGTCTTTCATCCCATGGGCTTCGACGCCTTTGGACTCCCAGCCGAAAATTACGCGATCAAGACCGGTATCCATCCCCAGGACTCCACTTTGGCCAATATCGCCACCATGGAAGATCAGCTGAAGCAGATGGGAGCGACCTTCGACTGGAACTACGAGGTCAAGACCTGCATGCCCGACTATTATCGTTGGACACAATGGCTCTTCCTCAAGCTCTACGAGAAGGGTCTGGCCTACCGCAAGCAAGCCCCGGTCAACTGGTGCCCAAGCTGCAACACGGTGCTTGCCAATGAGCAGGTGGTCGACGCCTGCTGCGAGCGCTGCGGCACGGAGGTGACCAAGAAGAACCTGACCCAGTGGTTTTTCAAGATTACCGCCTATGCACAGGAGCTACTCGACGAGCTGGATGGTTTGGATTGGCCAGAAAAGACCAAGATGATGCAGCGCAACTGGATTGGTCGCTCCGAAGGCGCCCATATCGACTTCGCAGTCGCTGACAGCGAGGCCAATATCCGCGTCTTCACTACTCGGGCCGACACGCTGCTCGGAGCCACCTACGTTGTCTTGGCTCCCGAGAACCCGCTGGTCGATCAGATCGTCAGCGACGAGCATCTCCAAGCAGTCAAAGATTATCAGGAGTTCGCCAAGAAGCAGACCGAGGTCGACCGCCTCTCCACCACCAAGGAGAAGACCGGTGTCTTCACTGGGGCGTACGCGCTCCACCCGCTCACTGGTCAGAAGGTCCCCATCTGGATCGCTGACTATGTCCTGGCGACCTATGGGACCGGCGCTGTGATGGCGGTTCCTGGACACGATACCCGCGACTACGAGTTCGCCGTCAAGTACCACCTGCCCACGCCACGGGTGATCAAGGCCAAACAAGATGGGGCGGACGATGCCCTCCCCTACGCCGAATATGGGATCCTGGTCAACAGCGGCGAGTTCGATGGCCTGACCTCGGAAGAGGCCCTCAAAGCGGTCGTCGCTAAGCTTGCCGAGCAGGGCAAGGGTGAGCAGACCATCACCTTCCGCCTGCGTGACTGGCTGATCAGTCGTCAGCGTTACTGGGGCGCGCCGATCCCGGTTATCCACTGCGAGGACTGCGGTGCGGTCGCTGTTCCTGAGCAGGATCTGCCCGTCCTACTGCCCTACGATGTGGAGTTTGCCCCCGATGGCAAGTCGCCGCTCGCCAAGCATGAAGGTTTCATAAACACCACCTGCCCGAAATGCGGCAAGAAAGCTTTGCGTGATCCCGATACGTTGGATACCTTTGTCGACTCCTCATGGTACTTCCTGCGTTACCCTGACAACAAGAATGACCAAGCGGCCTTTGATCCGGAGTGGATCAACCAACTGTTGCCGGTGGACAAATACGTCGGCGGACCTGAACACGCCTGCATGCATCTGCTCTACGCCCGCTTCATCACCAAGGCGTTGCGCGACTGCGGTTACCTGAACTTCGGCGAACCGTTCAAGTCGCTCACCCATCAGGGAATCATCCTCGGTCCTGATGGCAACCGCATGAGCAAATCCAAGGGCAACGTGATCTCGCCTGACCCCTATATCGCCGAACACGGCTCCGACGTCCTCCGCCTCTATATTGGCTTCGGCTTCAACTATACCGAAGGTGGGCCGTGGAGCCATGACGGGATCAAGGCTCTAGCACGCTTCATCGATCGCGTCGAGCGCTGGGTGGAGCGGTCGCAAGAGATCCACAGCCAGAAGGGGCACGGCAACATGGGCAGGGCCGAGAAGGAGCTTAACTTCGTCCGCCACTACGCCATCAAGAGCTTTACCCGTGACGCGGAGATCTTCCAGTTCAATACCTCCATCGCCAAGCTGATGGAGCTGGTCAACGCCCTCAACAAATACGATCAAGACGCTGCCACCAAGAACAACGCTCTGGTCGAGAGTACCACCGCTGATCTACTCCGCCTCTTGGCCCCCTTCGCCCCGCATTTCAGCGAGGAGATGTGGGAGAAATTGGGATACAGTTACTCGATCTTCAACGAGAACTGGCCGGAACATGATGAGAGGGCCCTCGTCCGCGATGTGGTTGAGCTGGCGATCCAGATCAATGGCCGCGTGCGCGATAAGATCGAGGTCGAGAGTTCAGCCAGCGATGAAGAGGTCCAACAGGCCGCCCTGTCAATGGAAAGCCTAAAGCCCTTCCTTGAAGGCAAGACTATCAAGAAGGTGGTCGTGGTGAAGGGGCGGCTGGTGAGTATTGTTGTCGGGTAAGCCGACAACAACTTGGACGCCAGAGGTCAGAGACAGACACCCGAAGCCATGGGTCGCCTGCCGGCAACCTTTGGGCACGGCTGAGCAGCGTCCTACACCACAGACCGGGAAACGGAACACGTAGGGGCGTAGCCATGCTACGCCCGCGGGCGGGTCTGATGAACAGTACCCCATATAGTAGACCGAAGGATATAAGCGCC
>CAYOCI010000015.1:0-52043 GCA_964402415.1 uncultured Clostridia bacterium | reverse complement strand
ACGTTGGCGGATCTTGCTACTCCTCCACGTTATCAACTCGCTACCGCCGACGGAGATCGTGAACTGATCGCCCCCATCTTAGTGGGGGGTAAGCCCATGCCCCTCGAGGCCACGGTCACGGATGGAGCAGTGATCACTTATCCCCAGGCACTCACAGGTCGGGAACTGTTGGCCATGGCACATCTCGCGCCCGACCAGGGGCAGTTGACCACAGGCGGTCGCTCGGTCAATCTAGATCAACTGATCCCACCAGGTGGTCAACTGCTTTGGCAGTCAGTTCCAGACAACTCGACCCTGAGCCTCAACGGAAGGCGTTATTCCTACCCGCAGGGCGGGCGACTGATCGTGGCGGACCTATTTGATCATATCCCTATGAGTGAGCGCATGGCCATCGGTGATCTGATGATGACTGTTAACGGGAGCGAGGCGGCTCTTGAGACCCCAGTGGTGGCAGGGGATAGGGTGGAGATACGGTGGGAGAAAACCAGCCCCTAGCCCGTTTCGGAGCCCCCCGCCCCTCGTGGGATACCTATCGGTGGTAGGAGGAGTTGTAGATGCCCTGTGAATTCGATGCTGAACTGAAGAGGCTGGAAGGAAAGATGGTCTGGCCGGTGCTTTACGCGCCGGCAGAGTGGGTACAAGGGCAGGGGATCAGCGGCCGACGCAACGTCCGCGCGGTCGTCGATGGTCGCGAGTTCCTAGGTACACTGCTGCCCAGCCGCAATGGACACTATCTGGTCTACAATCGCGAGATGAAGGAGCACTGCCAGAAAGAACTGGGCGAGACGTTGCACGTCATCATGGAGACTGACGACCGTCCGCGCACTGTGGAGCTACCGGAGGAGGTCAGGATCGCCCTCGAGTGTAACCAAGAGTTGCTCTCCAAGTATCAGGCGCTGCCGTACTACATACAACGCGAAGAAATCAACAAGATCACCAGCGCCAAGACAGTCGCTACTCGGGAACGTAGGATCAGTGAACTGATTCAGAAGCTGAAGAAGTAAGAGTGAGCAGAGACTATGACGCGGATTGCCAGAGACAGGCGGTCCGCGTCATTTGTCTGGAGAACGGCAGGAAACCAGCATTGCCAACACGAAAAGGCTACCATTCATAAGTAGCCACCACCCACAATCAGCAAGGAGTGATCTCATGAGCCGTCGACCCCTGCGACCAGAGGATATGTTCAGCTTCAAGGCTGCTGGTGACGCCCAGCTCTCCCCGGACGGGCAGAGCGCGGTCTATCTCATCCAGCGACACGATGGTGAGAAAGAAAAGAGCGAGACCGACCTCTACCTCGCCGACCTGACCACCGGAGAGTCACGGCGCCTGACCAGCAGTGGCAACAATGATACCCCCCGCTTCGCCCCGGACGGTCGTCGGCTGGCGTTCCTGAGCTCCCGTGGTGAGAAGACCCAGCTCTACATTCTCGACCTCGCCGGTGGCGAGGCTTGGCAGCTGCCTACCGACGAAGCAGTGGGCTCCTTCCTATGGTTCCCCGATAGCGAGCGGATTGCCTACACCGCCAAGGTCTTCAGCAAGGCTGAGGACTGGGTGCCATACCCCGGTGCCCCGGCTGGCGATGCCCCGCGCCTGAGAGAGATCGCAGCCAAGGCCAACAAGAAAGATAAGAAGGCCGATGGCGACAAGAAGCCCAATGAGATCAAGGTGATCACGCGCTTCCGCTATCGCGTGGATGGGGTCGGCTACCTCGGCGACGTGCGCCGTCAGGTCTTCGTGGTCCCCGTCCCAGCGGCTGCCCCACTTGACGAGCTAAAGCCCCAGGGACGCCAGGTTACAACTGGCGACTACGATCATGACCTACCCGCCATCTCTCCGGATGGCCGTTACCTGATCGTGGCCGCTCGCCGTAGCGAGACCGCCGACTACGATCAGAAGCAGGATCTGTGGCTCTTTGATACTCAGAGTGCAGCAACTCATCTAATCTACGATGGTCCTGGACCGACGAGCAGCCCATGCTGGTCGCCCAACGGCGCCCTAGTCGCCTTTACCGGCCACGACAACTCCGTTAGCGTCTCCACCACCAGTGATCTCTGGCTGCTCAATGTGGACCGTTTCATCAGCGAACTGAGCCAGGGGGCAGCCCCCGTGCCCTATACCAAGGACTACGCCATCAACGTGACCCGTCCGCTCGACCGTCCCGTGGGCTGCTACGCTGGTGCTGAGATGCGCTACGCTGGTGGCACCAGCATGTTCTGGCAGGGAGAGCAACTCTACTTCCTCATATCAGACCACGGCGCCAGCGGCATTCACCTGACCGATGCCAGCGGTCAGGTGACTACGATCCTGGCCGATCAGGACCGCTCCATCTCCAGCCTCCATGGTGGCAGAGGCGCCTTGCTCTACACCGCCTCGCGCCCCGATCAGCCTGAGGAGCTCTACTACAACGACGGTCAGAGCGAGAAGCCTGTGGCCCGCGTCAATGACGCGCTCCTGGCTGAAGTGGAGCTGGCTCGCTGGGAGAAGATAGTCTACCCGAGCGACGATGGCCAACTGGTCGATGGCTGGATCCTCTACCCCACGGGCTATGAGGCGGGCAAGCAGTACCCCCTCGCCCTGATCATTCATGGCGGCCCTCACGGTGCCTACGGTCCCTCCTTCATGTTCAATGCCCATCTCTTTGCATCCAACGGCTACGCGGTGCTCTACACCAACCCCCGCGGTAGCCAGACCTATGGCCAGCACTTTGCCTGCTGCATTGACAAGAACTGGGGCGACCGCGACTACGCCGACATTATGGCTGGCGTCGATGCCGTCTTGGCCAAAGGGTTGGCCGATCCTAACCGCCTGTTCGTCTATGGTTGGTCGTATGGTGGCTACATGACCTCCTGGATCGTCACCCAGACCAAACGCTTCAAGGCTGCCTGTGCTGGGGCGCCGGTGGTCGACCTGCACAGCGACTATGGCACCGCAGATATCACCTGGTCCAACGAGCATGAGTATGGCGGACGCCCCTGGCAAGAGGCTGAGCACCTGCTCAAGCACTCGCCGCTCAGCTACGCCGACCACGTTGAGACCCCGCTGCTGCTCCTGCACGGCGAAGGCGATCTGCGCTGCCCGATCATCCAGAGCGAGGAGTTCTACATCGCCCTGAAGCGTCAGGGGAAGACCGTCTACATGGTCCGCTACCCAGGCGAATACCATGGACCGCGCCGTCATCTCCATCGCCTCGATCGCTATCAGCGCCTGCTGGCGTGGTTTGATCACTACTCTCAGGTCTAGGCAGGCCTAGACCTGAAGCCCAAAGGCCAAAGTCCAAAGGCGAAAGCGTGGACTGTGGGTGGCGGATGCAGTAAGCCCCGTGGAGCATGGTAACGTGCTCCACGGGGCTTGGTTATCTGGTTCTGCCTCTGTTCTACTGCCGCTACACCAGCTTCGGCTTGAAGCCCTCGCCCAAAACCTCATGGGCGTTGAGTACGATGACAAAGGAGTGTGGGTCGACCTCGTGGACGATGGTCTTGATCTTGTTCAGTTCGTTGCGAGAGACGGCGCACATCAGGACACGCTTGTCCTGTCCCGTGTACAGTCCCGTGGCGTTGAGAACAGTCACCCCACGCTCCATCGTGTCCATCACCGTCCGGCCGATCTGCTCTGACTGGTCGGAGATGATCAAGAGCGTACGGGAGGTCTCGATCCCCTCCTGGACGAGATCGATCGCCTTGCCCTGGACGAAGATCGCCAGGATGCCATACATGGTCAGTTCTGGACCGAAAATGATCACGGCCACGATCATGATGATGCTGTCGATGATCAGCAGCCCCGTCCCCATCGGTATCCCCAAGAAACGGTTGACGAGGTTGGCGGCCAGATCAGTCCCGCCAGTGGTCCCGCCATAGCGGAAGACCCACCCCAAACCAGCTCCAGCGATAACACCACCGTAGATGCTGGCCAAGAGGACGTTGTTGGTCCATGGTTGCCAGCCTGCCGTCAACTCCAGCACCGCCGAGAGCGATAGGACGCCGACCGCAGTCTTGGCGCCAAACTTTAGCCCCAGCAGACGAATATTGGCGAGGAAGAGTGGGATATTGAGCAGCAGGGTGGAGTACGACATGGGAAAACGCATCAGATGGTAGAGGACGATCCCAATGGCGCTAACCCCACCGGAGGCCACCTTGTTGGGGACGAGCAGGAGGTTAAGGGCCAGCGCCACCACCGCTGACCCGAGAGCGATCATCACATAGTCAATGGCCAGAGACCAGAACTTCTTCATAACTCCACCCTTTCCGACCACAGCCCGAAGGCATCAGGCGCTCGCCATCAGCGATCAGCCATAACCTAATAGCCGTTCGTGCCGGGGCGCACATCCTGCGTTGTGAGCGTAACGCAGCCACGTATTTCCTATTATACCATACCACTCAGGCCTACGGACAATCCTAGACAGCTGTTGCGCCTATCGCCAAATAGGGTAGAATATGAAGGTACGCCCTGAAATCTAAGCTCGCGATTGGTTTATCCCACTGATGCCTGATGACTGACGGTCTCGGGCTGCCAAAGGAGGTTCCTCATGTCAGACCATGTCATTTTCGCCACCGCCGCCGATGGCTTCGTTCGGGCCCTCGCTGCGATAACTACTGAGACCGTCTCTGAGGCACAACGCCGCCACGACAGCTGGCCCACTGCCTCGGCAGCTCTTGGTCGCACACTGACCGCTGGAGCGCTGATGGGGGCGATGCTAAAGGACAAGCAACGCGTTACACTACGGATCTTAGGTGATGGTCCTGTGGGGGCCATCGTGGTCGATGCCGACCACAACGGCAACGTACGCGGTTATGTACAGGAGCCGCATGTTCATCTCGCTCCGAACGCTGCTGGCAAACTCGATGTAGCCGGCGCGGTGGGTCAAGGTCAACTCTACGTAATCAAGGACCTCGGACTGAAAGAGCCCTATCAGGGAGGCATTCCACTGGTCAGCGGTGAGCTGGCCGAGGACTTTACCCAGTATTTCGCTACCTCCGAGCAGACCCCCTCGGCCGTGGCGCTTGGTGTTCTCGTCGGCACCGACAATCAGGTTCAGGCCGCCGGTGGTTTCATCATTCAGCTCCTGCCCGGCGCAAGTGAAGAGGTGGCGGAGGCCCTGGAACGACAGCTTGAGGGGATCCAGTCGGTTACGGACATGATCTCGGCGGAGCTCGATGCCGAAGACATCCTGCGGCGCGTGCTCTCCGAGATGGAGCTGAAGATTCTCGAGACCCGCCCGGTGCGCTTCTCCTGTTCCTGCAATCGCGAGCGCCTGGAGAGTGTCTTGATCAGCCTGGGCAGCGATGAACTCGCTCTGATGGAAGAGGAGCAGGGCGGGGCGGAACTAACCTGCCATTTCTGCCGCCATGTCTATCAATTCGGCAAGGACGAGCTGCAACGGCTGCGGCGGCAGATCAGTGACACACACCCGGAGCAATAGTCGATACCCCAAAGGCCAACGCCCACAGCGGTCCTAATCCCAAAGAAGGCTTTGCGTATGGAGGCGCTATCTCAACACATGCAGCACCAACTCACGTTTCGCGCCGCGCTCGCGCTCGTGCTCACAACTGCGCTCATCATCGGTCCGGGCGGGCCAGTGCTGGCGGCGCAACCCGCCAGCACTTATCCCACGCCCCGCATCGCCCTCGACACCCCTCTGACCCTGGCGCTCAAGATGCCGGACAGAGGGGTGATCCTCCCGCATCTGGTGCTCCCCCGGCCTGCCAAGGTCGCCTATCTCACCTTTGACGACGGCCCCAACCCGGGAAAGACCGAGGCTATCTTGGCGATCCTGCGTCGTGAGCGGATCCGGGCCACGTTTTTCGTGATCGGCAAACAGGTAGAGATCTATCCTGAGACCCTGGAAGAGGTGATCGCGGACGGTCACGAGCTGGCCAACCATACCTACGATCACGACTATCGCGCGGTCTACTCCTCAACTGAGGCATTTCGCGGCTCGCTGGATAAGAACGCGGAGATCATAGCCCGACAGCGTGGGCGGCTGTGGAAGACCTTGCGCGCTCCAGGCGGCTCGCCCAATATGCCTCGGGAGACCAAGCGGCGCCTAGCTGAGCAGGGTTATCGCTGGTATGACTGGGATATTAGTACCGCCGATACTGCGGCATCGCCGCCCGCGACATCCGAGCAGATGCTGACCTTCGTGACCAAGCAGCTGGAGCATAGGGGGAGCGAGAAGGAGCTGATCGTGTTGATGCACGATGGCGCCACCGCCAGCCCGACCGTCAAGGCGTTGCCGGGGGTCATCCGACTGCTTCGCGACGCGGGCTATGGGTTCCTACCTCTCTCCTACATACAGAAACCAGGCGGAGAGGCGGAGTGGCGATCGCCTGTGGGCGAGAGCCCACACCCCGCCGCCCGCAGCCCACAGTAGAGAACACGGCCCCGACTGCTCATGCAGCCGGGGCCGGTGTGCGTTTCGATGGTCAGATGGGTGCTACCTGGTTGCTGCCGCCTCATCCTGGTCCTCGCGAAACTCCCAGATCACCTGGCCGAAGCGGAGTTGGTCGCCATCATTAAGCGGCATACGTTCGGGTGCCGGCAACCCATTGACCAGCACTGGTGGGTCATGGCGATCGACGCATAGATGCACACGGATGGACCCGGCGCTACGCACGGCCACCAGGTGGGCGCGATGGCTGGTTGGCGATGGTAGGAAATGATAACCGTGCAACCGGACCCGCTCACGCCCACCCAGCGCCTCATTGCTGAGCCAACCCTGCAGCTGTGGTCGGCTGAGAACCATGCCTGCTGTCAGCATGGCGGCGACCAATCCTACGCCTCCGGCCGTAAGCCATGGCCAATGAGCCATCGGCCAGGAGACAACACCCAGTCGCAGGGGAACGATCTGCCCACGCTGCGCCGCGCTGACCGGTACTAGGCGTAGATGGCCCGCATAGCCGCCGATGGCGGCTCTTGGCTGCAGCTTGACCGCCAGAGTGAGGGTGCGGCTCTCACCCGGCTGAAGCTCCACTTCGCTGGGGGAGATCTCCAGCTCTCCAAATGAGCGCAGATCGGTGTCGTCGTCACCGGTCTGGAAGCGAAAGCTCTCGGCCTTGGCAAGATGAGAGGTGAGCGTAATGGTCTGCTGGTAGGTGTGTCCTGGCACCAGCTTGGGTAGATCAATCCGCTCCGGTTCCAGCGTGTAGCGACGCTCTTGACCGTCCGGCTCGACGAGCTTGAAGCTGACGATCTCTTGGCGTAGAAGCAACCCACGTTGGAGTTGATAGCTCAGTTGATAAGGGCCAGGAATATTCGGCTTCAGCTGAGTTCCATAGAGACCGTCTCTGGCCGAACCATCACCATGCTGGCCGTCATCATAGAAGGTGAGCTGCTCAGAGATCTGACTGGGGCCCAGCAGTTCGGCTTGGATTGATAGGGCGTAGGGATATGGGTCCGGGCTCAGACGATCACCGTCAGCCAGATAGGAGAGGAGTGTGATGGTCTCGCCCACTGCATAGCTGGGTAGGAGCGGCATCCGCCCCAGGCGTAAGGGGCTGGCGAGCACCGCCTCACCAGCCCATCCCTCGCCGAGGATCCGCCAGTACCCCGGTTCAGGTGAGGGGATCGTGATAGTAGCCTCTCTCCCGTCTTCCGTCCAGACCAAGTCGCTCTGATCGAGATCAAGCAGACTGCCATTGGGGCGCATCACCAGAGGGGAGCCTGCCTGCCCAGATAGCAGCAGTGAGAGCTGCTGACAGCTCTCGTCAACACGTAGATAGCTGTCGACGATTGCTAGGCGGGAGGAACATCGTGCCTCCGCCATGAGTTCGACCATGGCGCGGTGTTCCGCAGCCTCGCTCTCCGGGACGAAGGTGAGCCCGCTGTAGCTTGCCAATACCTGCTCGAGATCGCTCTTGGGCTCAGCCGAGATGGCTGCGATCAGACAACGGCGCTGGAGCAGCTGATCGAGCAGAGCGCTCAGTTCCGCTTCCGTCTCCCCGCTCTCTACTTCCCGATGATCGAGGAAGAGCAGCACAGGTCGCAGCCCCGGTTGGCTGGACCGTGCGAAGTGCAGATCAGCCGTGCTGAGGAGCTGGAGAAGCGTCGCGGGATCCTGCTCTTCCACTGGTTCACCGAGCAGCTTCGCCAAGGTCTGATTATCGATGGTGCGCTCATCGTCCAGAGTGATCTGCTGACTCGTTGCCGGACCGGTCACGACTGTGATCCGATCATTCATGGTAGTCAATGAGAGCAGCCTCGACAACTGCTCCCCAAGCGAGCCGGGCGTCTCGTCGCTAGGCGTTGACAGCGCCACCACAATATCCAATCCAGTAGTCCAGGCTGCAGTATGAGGCTCTGGAGCTGTGCATGAGAGTATGATGATGATAGCGATGATGCCGGCCAAGGCTCGCTGCCGCGATCGAGTCATGAAGCTCCTCCGTCAGTGAAATCGTTACCCCTTAGTATTGGGTAAGAGCAGGGAGAGCTATCCGTTTGGCCAGGCAGAGAGGAATGGAGCAGACGGGGAGCGAAAGAGGATAGATGACAGCCATCAGCCAACAGCCATCAGCCTGTAGCGGAGTTAACAGTGGACTGTCAACCACCGGTGCGTGTAAACAGTCAGCGGGCTGCAAATAGCAGCATGCGAACTTCCATGGAACAATACTAGCTAGTCATGACGCCTCGCGGCACCACAGTGGATGTAAACTCCTCGCCTTTTCCAAACGGCTGAGATGACGGTTGACTCCCCTGATGGCTGATGCCTGATGCCTTCGGGCTACTTCATGACCCAAAGGAGAACCATCATATGGCCAAGAGCAACAAGCGCAAACCAATTATCAGCGGGCGACCCGCTGTGGTTACTCCCGATATCAGTGCAGCAGATCTCGCCGCGCTCTATAAGAAACTTCGGGCTGAGGATGACGAACGTCGAGCTCAGATGGCCGCTCAGGAAGAGGAGTATCGTGCCATGCAGGCGGAGTTAAGTGAACGCCGAGAGCAGCTTCGTGGCCTTGAAGAACTGCTTGACCATGTACTCGCCGAGACGAGACAGGGGGTCGAGCAGGCCATCGAAATGGCCCGCGGGTCGATCACGGTCCAAGAGGAGAAGATGAGCCGCTACTTAAGCAAACGGGACTGGCTGGTACCACGCGTCAAGGCTGACGTACACGCTGAGGACGCTGCTGAAGATGGCGAGACCGACGACCTCGGCGACGACGAGGATGGTCTGAGTGCCGATGGCGGCCAGGCGATCGAGGCGGCCGTTGCTCCCGCGAAACGTGGGCAGACCCATGTCGTCTTTACCGCCCTCGGGGGAACGCAGGAGACAGGTGCGAACTGCTACCTGCTTGAGTTCCGCCGCACCGGACGCAGGGTCTTGATCGACGCCGGGATCCGCTATCAGTTGGGGGCAGACCGTTTGCCAGCTTTTGACCAGATCGACCAGCAGCCTGATCTGCTGATCGTCACCCATGCTCACTTGGACCATTGCGGTGCGCTGCCGGTAGCCGCCAGGCGCTGGCCAGATATGCCGATCTGGTGCAGCAGTGAGGCCCTCCCCCTGATCCGGCTGGCGCTGCAGGAGACCGCCAGCGTCATGGGCAGCGAGCAGGTAGCGGATGAGACCGAGCTGCCTCTTTACAGCCTTGATGAGGTCAATGGCGTTAAGCTAACAGGCGTCTCCTTCACCGAGACAATGCGGCCTTTCGGAGCCGACGATCTCGAGATTACCCTGCATCCGGCAGGCCATCAGCTGGGTGCTGCCAGCATCGCCATTCGCGGCGATCAAGAATCGGTCTTCGTCAGCGGCGACTTCGCTTGGCATGACGAACCGACCGTGGCCAAAGCGGATTGGCCTAAAGCGGAAGTGGACCTACTGGTCCTGGAGAGTACCCTTGGCAGTCGGATCTCGGTGAACCGCGACGCCGCAGTGCAGAACCTGCTGAAGAAGGTCTCCGATGTGGTTGGGCAGGGTGGCTACGTCCTGATCGCCGCTTCCGCCGTGGGATCGGCTCAGGATATCTACCTCTGGCTGCGCGAGGCGATGCTGAAGCATCATAGTATCCCTGACTTTCAGATCTATCTGGATGGCAAGGTGCGGACCGCCTGTCAACTCTACAGCAAACGCCGCAACGCGCTACCTGTGGCGCAAGGTGTCAAGGCCAGCCGTGACCTCTTCTTCAGCTACCCCGGGATAAAGGTGACTGATGAGCTTCGTCAGCGCGTCTGGGATAAGCCCTGCTGCATCATCAGCAGTGCCGCCAGCCTTGCGGGTGGGCCCTCGGTCTACTACGCCCAACGACTGGTGAAGCGCGACGACAGTGTCATCATTCTCACCTCTCCGCCCGAAGCCAGTCAGGAAGTGGAGGAACGGCTCGAGACCTGGGCCGGCGGTAAGCCTGCTTGCGAGGTCACCCATTTCAGCTGGGCGTCTCACCCTAGCCAAGAGGAGCTGCTGGCGGCGGTAGACTACCTCTCGCCCCAAGGCGTCTTGTTGGTGCACGGGCAGCCAGAAGCCACCAGGACTCTCTCTCGTGCCCTACCTGCCGGGATCCGGACGCGCGTGCCACAGAACGGAGACCGGATTGTGATTCGGCCGCGGCCTGTGGCAGAGTCCCGAGTTTAGAGTCTCGAGTCCCTATCGAGATCGCCGGTTCCATAGTGTGTGAGAAGAAACAGGTGCCGATCCGGTACCTGTTTCTTCTATGTACCGATATGGACAATCACAGGTGCCACGGCGGCAACGTATGATAGTAGCGAGCTAATTCTGACTGGTGGGCGGGAGGAACCAACGTCCCGTCCACTGTTACTAGACCGCTGGTCGTGGGCATGGAGCGGTTAGAGGGCCGATCTCGCTCAGCTTTCTGCTCTGATCCATGCATAGTGTGTGAGGGGAGGGCTAACGTTTGGCGGTTAAGACAAACACCCGGAAGCCAGCTAACACCAACACGGATCTCTCTGCCAGGCATCTGGCAGAGATGACAACCGAGTTGGAGGTGATGGAGAGTGACCCCGAGATTGCCTCCGATCTCCAGGAATCGTATTACAGAGCGCTGGACAAGGAGCTTCAACAACGGCAACGCGAGCTGCGGCGTCTGGAGACTCTTTCCCGCAAGGCGAACTCCGCCCGCAAGCCTAAGGTTAGTGAAACTCTCAAGGTCGCTGCAGACGCCGTGGCCGCGCAGGAGAAGAAGATCGCTGCCTTTTTGAAAGATCGTCCCTGGCTACTGGAGAAGATCGTCGCTGAGAAACCAGGGACGGAGCCTGTCGCTCAGACCAAACCGCAGACTGAGGATGAGTGGCGAGAAGAGCTGAGACGGTCGCAGGAGCGGCGCGAGCATGAGTGGCGCGAACAGCTCCGCAGCGAGCAGGAGCAGCGTGACCAAGAATGGCGCGATGCAGAAAAGGCCCGCCGTGAGCAGCAACAGCGTCTGCTGATGGACGCAGTCCAAGAGCAGCAGCGTCGGTTGGAAGACGAGTGGCGTCAACGCCTCAAGACCGAGGAAGCGGGCAAAGTTCAGTCCTGGTTCAACGAGCAGCAAGAGGCGATCAAGAAATACTGGTCCGAGCGGCTCGGCAACTTAACCAAGGAAGCCGAACAACGGGCTGATGCCTGGCACCAGCAGCTCCGAGCAGAGATGGAAGCGAAGGAGATGCAGTGGCGGCAGGAGGTCGGAAAGGAGTTGGCCCGTCTCGAGCAAGAGTGGCGGCAGCAAGCGGAACTGGAGCGGGAACGTGCTCACCTGCAGCGTTTTGAGATCGAGTGGCGAGTGGAGCAACGCCGCGAACTGGAGCGTATTAGTCAGCAGTGGCGAACGGAACAGACCGCTTCTTGGGAGCAGTTCTTCAGCCAATGGATGGCTGAGCAAGAGACCAATTGGCAGCGGGAGCAAGATCTCTGGCTCCAGAACCTCGGTAGCGAGCAGCAGAGGCGTGAGAAGAGTTGGCACGATCAGCTGAAGGAGACTCTGGCGCAGCAAACGTCACAGCTGGTGGCATCGTATCGTGAGACGCTACAGAAGGACCGCAAGGAACAACTGGACGAGACTAAGCGTGGTTCAAAGGACTGGAGCACCGAGCAGCGTACAAAGCTGGAGCAACTGACTGAGGCGTGGCTGGGCGAACAGCGCCGTAAGCTTGATGAGATCGTGGCCGAGTGGCAGACCATTTACCAAGGCGAGGAGAGCGAACGCAGAGCACGTTGGCAGGCCCTGGAGCAAGACGCTGCCTCACAGTTGGCGGTAGATCGGTCAGCTATGATGGATAAGCATCAACGCGAACTGCGTCAGCTACTGGATGCGTGGTTTGCCGAGCAGGGTGAGCGGCACGAAGCGCTGGAGCAGAACTGGCTGACCGCTCAGCTTGACCTTCAAGTTGAGCGAGAGCATCTCTGGCGTACTGAGTTTGGCCGTGCGACACAGGAGATGCTCCAGGTTCAAAACGAGGAACAACTGAGCAGTATTCGTCAGCAGGTCATGGATGAGCTCGGCAGATCCCTTGAGGACTGGCAGCATCAATCGCACCTCCAGCTGGAGCAAGCGACGCAAACGTGGGTGGGAGAGCAGCGGAGCTCTTTGCTCGCGATGCAGCAGCGTTGGCAAGACCTATTCGCAGCGAACGCGGAAGAACGTCAGGCTGAGTGGGAGCAGACCAGTCATGATCTAGCCCAGCGGATGATCGAAGAGACTCAACTGGCCATGGACGAGAGCCAGAAACGGTTGGATACGGCTGTTGAGATCTGGCGTGGTGAACAGTATCAGGAATGGCTGCAATTGGCCGCACGTCTCGCTGCCGAACAGGTTGAGGGCAACGCGCAACGCGAACGGAAATGGTCCGATCGTATCGGGACTGAGATCCAGGAGCTAAACGCTCGCTTCCAGGCACAGCTGACCGAGACCGGAACAGAGTGGCGCTTGGCCCAATCCCAGCAGCTGAAAGATTGGGAGACCGAGTGGCGTCAGGAACAGAAAGCCGCTCACGAGACAGCCATTGCTGAGAGTCGTCAAGGGCTGGCCACCCTGCGCGATCAGCTCAGTGAGCAGGTCATGGCCCACTTTGTCCTCTGGCAGGGTCGAGCGCTCGAACAACTGCATCAAGCCACCGCAGCGTGGCAGAGTGAACAACGCGTTGCCCTGCAGCAGTTCAACCTCCGCTGGGAAGAGATGCTGACCAACCATGAGCAGGAGTACCGCGAACGCTGGCAGAGCATAGGTCAGGAGTTGGAGAGCAAGGTAGCCGGTGACACGGAAGCCATGGTTGCGGAGCAGCGTCAATACCTACAGAAGCTTGCCGAACAGTGGCGGACTGAACAGCAGGGCCTCTGGTCACATCTGATGGATGAGCTGCGCGCACAGAACGCCATGGCGCAAGCGAAACAGGAGCAGATCTGGCAGGGACACACGACCGATGCCCTGCGACAGCTCAGCGACCGGTTCAGTGAGGAACTTGAAGCGGCGAAGCGGGCATGGTCTGATCTGCAGGAGCAGAGCTTCGCCAAGCGTGAGCAAGA
Organism: uncultured Clostridia bacterium; assembly: GCA_964402415.1. Lineage (GTDB taxonomy): Bacteria > Bacillota > JAAYKD01 > JAAYKD01 > CAYOCI01 > CAYOCI01. The sequence continues at coordinate 38,599 of CAYOCI010000015.1, read as the reverse complement.
ATGGCGCAAGGCTCAGGAGCTGACCCAGAAGACCGTCCGCGAAGCAGCCACAGAAGAGATGACCAGCTACCGGAGACAGCTGGAGCAGCAGGCCAATGAGGAGTTCGCCCAATGGATGGCTCAGGAGATGAGCAAACTCGCCCAGGCGGTCAAGGCTTGGCGCGATGAACAGCGGCTCGCCTTGGCGCAGTTGCATGCCCGTTGGGATGAGATGCTGACCTCCAGGGATGAAGAGCGCCATAGCAGTTGGTTGGCCCAGAGCAGAGAGGCCCTCGACCAGTTTGGGAAAGAGGCGCAGCAGTCGTTCGCCGATCATCGCGAGCAGGTCAGTCTTCTCATCGAGAGATGCAAGGCAGCGCAGCAGCGACAGTGGGCTGATCTGGATCGTGACCTTCGTGAGCAGCAGCAGGTGGATCAACGTCAGAGGGAAGCGATCTGGTTTGAGAAGCTGACCACGCTGACCGCCGACATGCTGGCACGGTTCGATGCTGAATGCCAGAGCCTCGAGCAGCGCTGGGGCGAAGAGCAGCGTCAGGATCTTAGCAGGAGTAGGCAGGAATGGCGGGAGACGTTGGAAGTCGAACAGGAGCGGCTGACCTCCAGCTGGAAGGCATCGCTGCAGGTACTCCTGGACGAACTGCGCACTACCGAGCGAGCCGAACGGGCCCGTTATTGGGAACAGACTGCCAGCAAGCAGACCGCTGAGCTCGCCTCCGTTAGAAAGGACCTGACCGCCGAGACTGATAAGCAGATGAACTCTTGGCACCAAGAGCAGCGCCAGCTTCTCAATGACCATCTTGTGGCGCGTGAACAGTCTTGGTCGGCAAGCATCGCCGAGCAGCGCGATCGCATCGAACACGAGCTGGCGACGCAGCATCAACGTGAGGTTGAACTGGTCAGTCAAGAACTCCGCCTGGACTTCCAGAGCGCCATGACCAAGGAGAGCGATCAGCTGCTGCATCAGCAGGCCACAGCCCTGGCACAGCTTGAGTCAAGCTTGCGCACGGAGCATAGCGACCGTTTGAACCAGCAGGAGGCGGCTCTTCGTCAGCAGCACCAGACCCAGCTCCAGGAGCATACCAGTGCGCTGAAGCAGGATGCCGAAGAACGGCTCATACTGGTCTCCGCCGATCTGGAGCAGAAGCATCAGACCCGCATGAGCAAGCTCGAGCAGGCCATGTCGGTGGCGCACGGCCAGCAGATGACACAACTGGACCAGTCGCTGCGGCAGCAGCATGCGGCAGCGGTGCAGATGCTAAAGGACCAGATCATGGACAGCTACCATGTGGACACCAAGAAGCTGGCTGAAGAGTGGCACCAATGGCTGGAAGATGAGCTGAGCATCACGCGGGAGCGTTTCCTGCGGGAGATGGGAGAACGCTTAGTGGAAACAGGGCAGGAGTATAACGCCCTCTACCGCCAAGAGCTAGCCCAGCAGCGTGAGGAGCTCAACCAGCGGTTGGAGCAGGCTCTAGCCAACCAGCGTGTAGAGCTGCAGACCGTCCATGAGCAGAGCCTGCTTAAGCAGCGCGAGGAGTTGGCACGGCATCATGCCCAGGAGCTTCAAGAACTAAGAGAGTCCCTGTACAAGGAATATCGTGGGCGCCTCGGGCAGATGGCGCAGGAGCTGGGCCTGGCTCATCATCAGGAGCTGCGCCGGGTAGTGGATGAGAAGGGGCAGGCCATGCGTGATCGCATCAAAGAGGAGGTTATCCAGGAGCTGTTGGCAAGAGATATCGCCGTCGTCAGCAGGGCACCCGGTGGTAAGAGTGAGCAGCCCAAGGGAGATCAGGCCGAGGTAGGTCCAGCGGCAAAGAGTGTGGCGTCAGCCGTCACGAAGCCTGAGCCAGCCATAGCGGTGACCCCTAGCGCTGAACCCACCGCTGCTGCACCAAGTCCCGCTCCCGAACCTACTTCCGAACCGATCGTCACCTCCGACCTGACCATCACGACTCGCCGCCGCCGTCGACCGCGCTAGGGGTCCGACCCTAAGTTAGCAGCAGCACCCCCGTGGGCACCGTTGCCCACGGGGGTGCTGAATGCTAAGCAGCCGCCAAGTCAGTTAACACTAGGTCAGACCCGCTGGTAGCTAACTCCTCTCTGCCACCACTTGGCTAAGTGCCTTGATAAACAGGTCGTTCTCAGCCGGTGAGCCGATGGAGACACGTAGACAGCCAGCGAGCAGTGGGGAGGACTGCTCCACTTGGCGGATGAGAACGCTGCGCTCGCTGAGCCCTTCATAGATCAGCTTAGCCGATCGATCCGTCCGAAAGAGCAGGAAATTCGTAACCGAAGGAAATACACTAACCCCTGGGATCTCCAGCATCGAAGAGCGCACACGCTCCCTCTCGGCAATGGTCACCTGGACATGGTTCTGGAAGACGGCTCGCTGTGCCAGCGCCGCCCGAGCCATCCACTGCGACAGGTTGGAGATGTCGAAGGGAAGCCGTGTTTTATACAGCTCCGTAACCACCTGAGCTTGGGCCAAGAGGTAACCGACCCGCATGCCGGCAAGGGAGAAGGCTTTGGAGAAGGTCCGCCAGATGATCAAACGGTCGTGGCCAGCGAGCAGCGGCTGGACCGTTTGCTGGCTGTACTCGTAGTAAGCCTCATCCACAACCACCATGCTGCGGCTCTCCCTAACCAGCCGTTCGATTGACTGAGGATCAAAGAGGTTGCCGGTAGGATTGTTCGGATTGGTGATGATGATCAGGGGTGACCTGCTCTCATCGGCAGCGGCCAGGATCGCGTCGGTGTCCAAGGAGAAATCGGACTGGAGCGGCACCTTGATCACGTTCATACCCAGCATCTGAGACAAGTAGGGGTACATGGGGTAAGACGGCCAAGCCATAACCACACTCTCTCCTGGTCGAAGGAAGGTCAGGAGCGTGGACAAGATCAGTTCGTCGGCACCATTGCCAAGTAGGATCTGATCTGCGGGCAGTCCGATGTACGAGGAGAGCGATGCCAGAAGTGGTGTGCTTTCCTCGGGTAACCAATAACGATTTGGTTCGAGGGCATCCAGGTCGGAGATGATCTGTCGGAGCAAAAAGGACGGGTTGAACGAACTCTCGTTGGCCAGGAGCCGCGCCTGGTAGCCTTGACCGGCTACCTCAGCACCGGGAGTAATCGCGCGGACCTCCGACCGAACCAGGTCGAGAGCAGATATGGAATCGACCAAGATAACAAACCTCCCATGGACAAGCTTTTCGCCCTATTCTACCACCTTTGGTCGCACGCTGTCATCGGGAACGCTGTCGAGCACTCATGGGTTCTGGTGTCGAACAGACGAATTAAGAATGAAGAATTAAGAATGAAGAATTAGGGGTGCAATCCGATTTCCAAATTGCCATTCGTGAGCATGACTCTACAAGCTGAATTTCAAACCAAACATGAAGAGGCGCAGCCATGTCTCACCGACAGCGATTTGACATATCGCGATAGGCTGCGCCCGTAACTCTATGCAACTTCCTTATTACCGCTTTTTTCGCCACCAATCCCGTTCCCGTGATTCTTAATTCTGCATTCTTAATTCCTAATTCATTACTCCCCCCGGTCTTTCCAGCTCCAGACCTAGTTCGAGCGCCATCTGATCATCCACAGAGGGTTCATCGAAGAAGCGGCTGTTGTAGCCCACGATGCGGAAACCTGATTGCAGGTAGAAATTCACTGATGGATGGTTGGGGTGGAGCCGTTCGAAGAGCATGCGGATATGTTCACCCTTGAGCTCCTGCGCCAGAAACTCGATCAGCGCCTCGCCATAGCCGCGACTACGGTACTTTGGGTCAACGAATAGCTCCAAGAGCCACGCGGAACGATTCCATCGCCAGATATGACAGGCAGCAAACCCAGCTAAGTTCTGCCTATCTTCTTCAACAACCACAAAGGTATGGTCGGGTAAGCTCAGGTAGGCGTTGTAGTCGAAGTCTGATCCACTGATGGCCTGACAGCGTGCCAGATCTGCTGCACGGTAATGGCGTACTCTCATACATCATCGCCTCGCTTCGGGTGATCACTGGACTGTGGGCGGCGTGCATCCTGGTAGCGTCGGCCAGGACTGACCGTCAAGGTCTGAAGGCGGCTCAGCTTGAGGTCAACGGGGAGATCGTCATAGGGTGCACGCCCTGAATGGCGATACGAGTCGCGAAACCGTTTGACGCGGGCGATATCTTCATCACTCCAAACACGCCAGCCGCGCTGATCGCGATCGGCGTCACGGATCATCTCGGAACTAATCCAGCGCAGCAGTGTGGCCTTTGATACACCGATGCGATCCGCAGCTTCCTGAGTGCTATACATATGCCTTTACCTCCCATGGCAACTCCTGAGTCTGGGCCTTGACTGACACTAGGCCAGCTGTGAGTATACTTAATACACTCATACTTAGCATACAATGGCAATGGTTGACAGTCAAGGGGTTAGCGGTGGCCAGTGCTTGGCAATGGGCTCACTTTATGGTATGGTGAAGAATGACAATAGAAGATGTGCCGGGCCGATTCGCATCGCCCTACCTTCCCTCTAGCCCCTGAGAGATGATGCACTCCGGCAAGGCAGCAGAGTGAGGAGGCCAATCCACTTGGCCAGTCTATTTCGGCGCTGTCCCCGGTGCTCCGAGCCGCTAAGTATCGATCTGATCACCGAGTCATGGGTCTACTATGTCTGCCTGCGCTGCGACGGCGCATGGCGGCTGCCACCGTCCCGTCGCTGGCTACGCCTCAGAACCATCGAGGCGGTCCAGATGGCCGCCGAACAGATCACCGGCGTCACCGCCAATACATAATCCCAGGACTAATTGGAGCCGATAGTCATCTGTCTGCTATCGCTGCCGGGTCGATGCATCAGCAACCACAATGAGCGTTGGCCATCGGACTCCGACGTAGGCCGCACAGGGAGGTGTACTCGATGCCCCAGTCGGGTGATTGGGGGAGCTGGTTCCGCAGGCGGTCGTCAAAGTCAACCGAAGAGCAGCTTGAGGAGATGCGCCTGGCCCTGGGACACGCTCTCGTGGATGGTCTGCAGATGTTGGCGATCTTAACCGAGCTGCTGGAGCGTTGGGTGGATCAGGAGCGCCTTAGCCGATCGGGGCGCACCGAGTTGGGTCGACTGCTGACGCAGATCGAATGGCTGCAGGAGCAGACCGAGCTCCATCGCGAAGGCCTCGATGCGCTATCTTCGTGGCAGGAGTGGGCAAAGCCCGTGCCAGGCTACCTAAACGAGTGGCCGCTACTAGAGCACCGGTTTAGAGCCCTGGGGCAGACCCCAGGAGTAGCACCACAGCGTATCTGGGATCGCGAGGCGGCGATTGAAGGGCGCGAGGAGTTCGATCTCCTGCGCAACCAGATCTTCACCATCATGGTCTGGGTCAATCAGCTAAAGGCTCAGATACTGGAGCTGTTTGCGCTGCTCGAGATGCCGACCGATATCATCGAAGAACCTGTGGAAGAGGGAACGACGAAGCCATTTTAGCGTGTCCCTCGCCCCCCGTCCCTCGCCCCTCGCAACGGAGACGGTTGAGGCTACTTGCGGGCACAAAGGTGATTCCGCCTGGTGGGTCATAGGGAAATCGAACATCTGAGTCCAGCGCGCTTCGGTCTGCCTTTCGTTCTCACGAGGGGCGAGGGCCGAGGGGCTGGGGGCTCTACTACGTAAGGAGGCTATTACAATGTATTTCATCGAGGAATTTGACCTGAAAGAGAATGTCAGCATTGAGGAGTTCTTACCCGCCTGGAACGCTCTGACTGAATGGTGGCATACCCATGTCTCCACCATTCGCTTGGTGCATTTCAGCGCCCGCGTCTTTGGGCTGGGCCCGCGGCCCCATTATCTCGCCATCTGGGAGCACCCAGATTTCGCCTCCATGGATGGCTGGAGGAAGACGCTCGCGGCCGATCCTCATGGTATGGCACTGGAAAAGGCCTTTTCTTCCATGGTGACCAATGTTAGCGCCAAGGAGATGGTTGATCTACTCGACCCCAAATTCAAATGCCGCTAGTGGTCAAGCACCGGGCTGCGGTACATAGAGAAGGACACTGGTCAGAGCCAGTGTCCTTCTCTATGCGGCGGTCGCAGCGCGAGGGTTGCCTGCGAAGCCTATGGTGTTGCCTCTTACTGTTGGCTGACCCCTGATGGTTGATGGTTGGCAATGATTGCCTTGGTCAGCTCGGTGAGCGAACTGGTGAGCAGGTCCAGCTTGCCCTCGATACGCACCAGCAGATAGCCGGTGACCACCGCAGGGAAGCCGAGATTGCCGATCAGCTTCACCATCTCTTCCATGGACTCGCCTCCTTTACCTAGCATTTGCCTACGGGCATGACCATCATAGCTCATCCATCTCCCAGCCCCCAAAGCTCGACTTAGCAGTTATTGGACCAGTTCTGGAGTGACTTTGAGCTTGTCCTGTTGATCCGGGACAGGTAACATAAGAGTCAGCAGCCCGCAGTCCACGGCGGGGCTGTCTCAAGCTCCGCTCCAAGACTGACTAACTCCTATCTTCAACCTTTCACCTCCTACATCTCACTTCCCGTATCCCACATCACAACCGGAGGTGTCTATCTTTGCGTTGTCGTATGGTTAAGACCCTGTTGCCGCTCCAAATCGCCGGAGCGCTGCGTCCTGAGGTGGCAGCGCAGGTGGATGAGCATCTGGCCGGTTGTGCGGCTTGCCGCATGATCGCCCACGAGCTGAGGGCCAATCAGCCGGAAGCCAGTCCTACCCCTACCCCCGCCAAAACTCCCCCGCTCTCGCCGCCACTTGAGAGTTATCGTCAACACGCCGCTCTAACCAGGGCTAATCAAGAGGTGGCCAGTGCCGCCGCCCGGGACCTGAGCCCCAGGACGAAACCTCTCGCTGAGCCAACAGCGCGCCGGTCCGCGGCTGCGGAGGTTCCGCCAGCAGCCAGCGTCGCTCGTCCCGACCGAGATCGCCTACTGAACCCCAAGGAGCACAAGGCTGTAGATCCCTCCCGTGATGATCATTCGGGCTGCGCTAAGCGTCGTGGCCTGGGCACAGAGACCTCGAGTGCGGATTCTACGCGCATGCGCTCTCCCAAGCTCGCGGCCCAGACGATCTTCCTCGTCCTGATGGTTGGATTGGCACTGACCATGGGCATGGCCTGGCGGGGAGCCGGTCTGCGCCTGGAAGCCTATCAGTCGGAGGTCACGACCGGGGCCATCGGAGAGCTGCAGGCTGACCTCAAACTGATCAAAGACCAGCTGCAGCCATCCACCACTTCGGTCGCCCTCCCACCGCTGACCAGGGAGAGTCTGGCCATGCGCCTGTTGCTCAAGGCCGATTCGCTCCACCCGGACAGCTACCTACCCATGGTCGAGGCGTACGACGAGATGCGGAGCGCCCTCGCGCTATGGCGCAGCGAACAGGGCAGTGCCCCCAGTGCCATCATCGCAGGTTTTGCCAGCGAGGCAGCCAAGGCAGTGGATGAGTTGGTCCAGGCACTGGAGTCGCTCAAGGCGAGCTGGCCACCCAGCGCCGACCAAAGAGCCGCGGTCAAGCAGGCTGCCACGCGCATCCAGGGACTCGCTCTCAGCTATGTAGATGAGGGGATCGTGCCGGGCCAGTTCCCCGAGCCCAAGGTCAGTGAGCAGGCTGCTCTAGCAGCAGCGGCAAAACTCCTCCCTGAGGGTGCGACACCTGTCAAGCCTGAGGCGATTCGGCGTTACCAGCGCCGCCAGGGGACTGATCTCTGGGAGCTGAGCTTCACCCACAACCTGCAGAAGTGGCAGGTGCAGGTCAGTGCTGACAGTGGTCAGGTGCTAGGGATGATGCTACCTGTGCCCAGTAAGGGTGACCTGGTCAGCCTGGAGCAGGTAGAGCAGACCGCGCGTGCTTACCTTGCCGAACGAACTGAGGCCGATAGGTTCGTGCTCTTCGATCGCCAAGAGAAAGAGGGGCAGGTGCTGTTCACCGCCCAGCGCGTGATCGCCGGACTCCGTTACTACGGCGATCCCATCAAGGTCGGGGTAGCCCGCTATGGCGGGACGGTCACCCACTATCAGCGCCTACAACCAGGCACCGCCTGGGCCGAACTGCCTGTCTATCAGCTGACCGCCGAGCAGGCCAAGGAACAGGCTGTAGTCTGGGCCGCAGGGCAGAAGACCGCTGGCCCGAGCGATGAAGGTTCTCTGGGCGTGGCTCTGCATCCTTCCCGGCAGGAGCGGCTCGTCTGGGGCTTCTCCACCAGCGATCCCCAGGGGTTCATCTATGTGGATGCCCAGAGCGGGGAGAGTTGGAGATAGCCCCCAAGCCACCAAGGCACCAAGCCACCAGTTGGGGTGTGACGAAGAGCGGTTATAAGTGAACACGCTGTGTAGGGGCGCTGCTCTGCCGCGCCCGTGGTTCCAGGTATCCAAACTTCTCCTCCGGCGGATTGGGCACGGGGTGACGCGGGCCGGCAATTCTAGCCCGCATGTCAACCGCCCATCCTTCGTCACAACTGTCTTCCGCGACCTAACTAGGTCGCTGTCGACACCGCGCCTGCCCGCCGCTAGTTGTGACTACGGTGGGCGTGGGCATGTTGCTTCGCAGCCACGCCCGGACCGGCCGCTACAAGTACCTCGGCAGTTTCACCATCATCTACCCCGTGAAGCACCGCCAGGTGCATACAGAAAAGACAAAAGAGGTGCACCCGTGCGGGTGCACCTCCTGATTCATCTGTTGTTCTTGACTCGCACTTACTGTGGGCTGGTGGCTGGTGGCTGGTGACTCGTCATTGGCAGCTCCACAGTCACCGTCGTCCCTTCACCTACCGTACTGACCACATGGATCTCGCCATGATGGTCATTGATGATCCGGTTGCAGATGGCGAGGCCAAGGCCCGTGCCTTCATCCTTGGTGGTAAAGAAGGGATCAAAGATCTTGGTCAAGAGTTCCGGTGGGATGCCACCACCCGTGTCGCTCATCTCCACCAACGCTCGGTCATCGCGGCAGAGTACCCTGACTCTCAGGCTGCCGCTCGATCCCATGGCTTGGAAGGCGTTGGTGGCTAGGTTGAGAAAGACCTGCTTGAGCTGTTCACGATCGCCGAAGATAGGTATGGGGATCTCCGGTAGCTCGGTGTGGATCTCGATCCCACGCAGCAGAGCCTCACTCTCCAAGATGGCGCTGATGTCGGCTACCAACCTATCCAGTTCCAGGGTCTGCAGTCGTGCTGGGCGCTCTTTGGCCAGAACTAGGAACTCGGAGATCACGTGGTTGATGCGGTCGATCTCGCTCAGCATCAGGTTGATATAGGAGACCTCATGCTCCCACTGGTGCTGGCGGCATTTCTCACGCAGCAGCTGGATGAAGCCGCGGACCGTGGTAAGGGGATTACGTATCTCGTGGGCGGTGCCAGCGGCCAGTTGTCCGATCACCGACAGCTTCTCTGTCCTCTGAATCTCCCGCTCCAACTTGCGCAGAGTGGTGATATCGCGGAACATGGCCATGGCCCCCGCGATGGTGCTCTCGGTATCATGAAGAGGCGAGCAGTCAACGATGAAATCGTGCTTCGCGCCATCGATGTACCAGCTGACTAGGTGGTTGCGATGGGGAACCCCTCCACCGAGGGAGTCCAAGAGCAGCCTACTCAACTCGGGTGACAGGGGCAGGCCGTTGATCTCTTCACCCCGAGCTTCATCGGCGCTTAGGCCGGTGGTTGCAGACGCCACCTGATTAAAGACGGAGATCCGCCCGCGGTTGTTCACGGCAACCACGCCCAGGTCTAGGGCGTCGAGCAGGAGCTGAGCCTGCTGCAGAGCGTCGTGAAGCTGACTTTCCATCTCCCTAAGGTGGGTGATGTCGCGAAAGATCAAGATCATCCCCGTTCCCATCCCACGACCGTCGCGGGTGATGGTTGCGTCTACCACCAGCTGGCGACCTTCTTGACCGCATGGACAGTCCGGGCCGCTCTGCCAGATGGGGCACGGACAGCTGATGGCCTTATTGCGGAACTCCCGCGCCCCATCAAGATGGCTCTGCAGGGAGGGGAACAGTCTGCCGACCCGCTGTCCCAACGCATTCTCGCGTGAGAGGTTGCAGATCCGGGTCATGGCATGGTTAAAGTCGGTAATCGTCCCATCCTTGTCCACGGTCACCATGCCCACCGGACCGGCCTCACCGAAAAAGGATAGGATCTTGCGCATCCGCGCCAGGTCCTCATCCTGGCGCAGGTCGTTGACCAGACAGAGAACCCCCTGCGGGCTACTACTGGCGCCGAAGGGGTAGGCGACGGTTTCCACCGGAATGCGTTCGCCACTGCCACTAATCAGAGTCTGCCTTTGCCGAGCGATCTGTGCATGGCCGGCGTAGATCTCGGGGAGGACGCGTGTCTCCAGGTCTTCAGCCGCGAAGATCCTCTGCGTGAGGGTCTCGTAGCTCATGCCTCGCGCCTGTTCGACAGGGATGCCGATCATGTCGGCGTAGATCTGATTGATGAAGGCCACGCGTAGGTCATTGCCGTAAAGAATGACCCCCAAGGGGATGGCGTTGAGCAGGTCCGTAGCCAACGATGGGCTGCTGCCCATCAAGGAGCGCAGGAAACCCCAGACCGGGGTAAGCTCGGCTAGATCGGCTGGCGCGGTTTGGACTCCGGCCGCCACCTGCTGCACGGCAGTGAAGAAATGCGATAGCAGATAGCGAGCTAAGAGGTCCGCTACCCACCAGGCCGCTGAGATCGCCATGAGCAGGCTGCCGATGATGGTCATCCGCATTCGCCATAGCGCCTGGGTCAGCTCCGTGGTCGGAAGGCTGGCAATGACATGTCCGACCAAGATATCCTCACGGATCACCGGGAGACTGTAGACGTACCCGTCTTGGGATGGGTGCCGTGAAAAACGAGGTTCTGCCTCAAACGGGTTGATGGAGGCGGTGCCCCAAGTTGCCGGGTCCGTGACTGCTTCCTCTGCTCCGTCGCGCATGGCCACGAAGACTGTGTTGCTAATGTGATGAAACCCGATCAACAACTGTGGGTGGTTACGACTGACCGTTCCCACCGCGCCCTTGATCGCGACGTCCAGAGCGGATTGCAGGTGGTCCATCACGGGCTCGATCCCCGGCTCCAGCGGCTCCAAGGAAGCGATATTCCCCGGCAGACGGATATTCACCGCCTGGGCCGTTCCCGCCAGACGGTCTTCGGTCTGATCCAGTACGTGAGTCTCAGCCTGATACAGCAGTACCAGGCCCATAATCAGCAGTGGTGCGCACGTTAGGAGCACCAAGATGATCGTCAGCTTGCCGCGCATGGAGCGATGGGGCATAGCCGGAAGCCTCCCATCAGAAATAGTCCATCTGCTTCAGTTCGGCAAAATATGGCATCCTCCTTCCAAACGCCAGGCGGTTTTGCAACAGATCATGACCACTGGCTTTAGAATCTGGAGTTATCGCTGCTGAGCGAAAGACAGACCCCCGCCTTGAGGCGGGGGTCTGTGTATCCTTAGTATGAGCTCAACCCCTCATGAACAGCGCTGCTGGCAGCGCCACGGTGACCAGCGCATACAGCCACAGCCCGATGGCGCCGCGCTTATTGCCCTTGCCCCAGCAGTAGCGACCGAAGTTGACTAGCTTCAGCGCCGTCCCGGCACAGAAGAGCAGAGTTAGAGTGATGGTGAGCATAGGCGCAATCCACCTCCGGCAATACAGTTGTGTCCACCGCCCGTGTGGCTGTCTAGCTCACTTCGTCGCGGATTAGTCTTGGCTCATGTCTTGCCCTCGCGATTCACCAGGCAAGCGCTATGTCGACTCAGTGGACGCTGGATGAACATCCGCAGTACTAAGTACCTTATTGTGGCTGCAACGGCCCTTCTGTTACTCCGATTCTCCGCACGCTTGCCTTCACGTCAACCTTGATCTCGACGTCAGGGAACTTATCTGGCCAGTGGAAAGCCTGCCATTGGTCAAAGGTCGCAAAGTGAGGGCGAGCATACCGGCCTAGTCCCATGCTGTCGGCCCCGTACCCCTGTAGTTTCTTTACGGTCTCTTCGGCATCGTTCTCGAGGAGATCACTGACCGCCCGCTCCAGCTCGCCCGTCTTCCTCGGGTCAGCATAGTCCACCAGACTCTGGATCCCGATAATATCCCCCTCCACATCCAGTTGGATATGGATACGGGGGGTGTCGGGTTCGGGCCACTGGACATGGATCTTTGGCGGCCGTGCCCTGCGCAGATCGATGGAGATTTTTTTGGACGGATCCGTGGGGTCAGGGATGGAGAAGAACCCTGAGGCAAAGGTGCCCTTGATCATGTTGTAGATCGTTGCCTCATCCCCTGTCAGCGTTCCCACCATTCTGCCGCCGCTAAAGACCGCCAGACCGTGGGCCTCCAGGTTGTTCTCCCCGACGGGTCGCGGTACGTCTCCAGCGATATAGTCACCCTCCCGATAGCTGCCGCCTTGGGGGGATGAGAGTGCTTCACCGCTCCCTTTCTCGCGCAGTGCCACCAGTACTGCCACCATATCCTGGGATGGAGCCACGTACTCAACAATGGACGGGAAGATCATCGCACGAGGGACGAAGCCAGTGTATTGATAGGTCGCCATGGCGCCTTGAGTCGCCTTGGCAGGGTTCATCTCAAGGCCAGGCTCCCAAGCGTCCAAAAGGTCCCTAGCCGTTCCCCTGCAGACAAACAGCCCTGCGGTCTCGCGCATCTCCCGAAATCGGACCACCTCGGAAAGGTATGGATCTAGACCCGACTCGGCCAGAGACTGGCCAATCACGACCGCATTGGTATGGATAAGTGTCAGGCGACGCGCGGCGGCGCTATTGGCGACATTCATGGCTGTTGAGACCGATGGTGCAACCACAGGTAGGATCAGGTAGGGTTTATTCCCGCCACCTCCGCCTTTTTCGCCTCCTCCACCCAGCAGCGCGGGCTTGGCAACTGCAAACGTGACCAACAGTGTGCCGCTGGGTCCCTGATCGAGCCCAAGAACCAGAACGAAGCCTAGGTCCTCCAACTCACGCCTGTCCCAGCAGCCCGTTAGTGGGAGAATAGTCAGGATGATCATACAAGCCAGAGCGCTCCTAATTCGATGCTTCTGCATGTCGTCGCCCCCACTTCCTACGCACTAGCGCTATTAGGTAGGTCAGGACAAAGAAAAGCAAGAGGATGCTCCCATATTGCCGCACGAAACCGGTATCCAGGTCGCGAGCCTGAACGAAGTTCCTAGGCGTCAGTGAGATCGCAAACATGATGATGCCTGTGGGCAGGCAGAGCGGCTGGTAGAAGGGGAGTCGCAGCGCCTGCGCCGCCAACGTGACTGCGCCGTGAAAAGCGAGAAAGACCGAGATAGCTGAGACCACGAACCAGATGATGATGAAGATCGCCTCTACCCGCTGAAAGAAGCGGCCGAAGTTGATCTGTCGTGCCAGGAAGTAGAGGGGGTAAGGGGTATTCTCGGTCAAAGGGATGGAGGTGGCCATGAGCATGATGGCGGTGACAAGGGATAGGAGTGTTCCGGAGATGATAGTGCTGAGTATGCCCACGGTGAGCAGGGAGCGTGGACGACGCAGGGACTGAGCAAAGAGACCTACTGATAGTATTTCGAGGAACACTGAGCTGCGTAGAACTCCATTGACAGCAATCCGCGGTAGACCGGCACCCCATAGCGGAAAGAGGTACAGTGGCTCGAGATATGGGACAACCCCCGCCAAGATAACGAAAGTGGAGATCAGGATCCAGGGTGCCACCAGGAAAGTCGTTCGGGCAATCGCCTCTAATCCCAGATTGCTCGCATAGACAGCGACAGCTAACGAGATGGCAATCAGCACGCTGATCGGGGTCTGAGGGAGGGCCACGGTGATAAAGGTTTCCGCAAACTGGCGGACCGTCAGTGCGCCGACGATGACGGTCACTAACCAAAAGAGCAAATGGACAGGCAGTGCAATCCACTTACCCCAGACCTTGTCTACGATAACGACTATGCTCTCGCCCGGGTAGAGACAGAGCAGCCGATAGTAGATGTAGTATGCTGGGATGAAGGTCAGCGTGGCGATCAGCGGGATCATCCAACCCGCTGACTTGCCCAGCTTAGCCATGACCTGCCCCATGCTGAGGAAGATACGGTTGCCAGCGGCAAGCGTCACCAGTGCTGTAAACTCGTAGACGCCGATATGACCTTGTCGGATCACGGCCGTTTATCCCCCTTCCTGTCTCCCTGCTTGGGTGATGGCGGTGCCTTGGGATCCCAGGTACGAGTGACAATCCGCTCGCGCCGGGGGCGACCGGAGCGCAGGAACCTTGCCCGACCGGTGATATCAAAGGTTGGAGCTCGGATGACGATATCATGGAGCGGGCCGAGGTAAGGGGAGACAGGTGAAGTGAAGGGGACACCGAAGTTCTGCAATCCACAGAAGTGCAGAAGCATCGCGACCAGGACCGCGGCAATGCCATAGAAGCCGAGCACAGCTCCTGCCAGGAGATAGACAAACTGAAAGATGCGGATACCAAAGGACAACTGGTAGTTGGGAATGGAGAAGTTACCCAGAGCGGTGATGGCGATCACCACCACCAGGATCGGACTGACTAGGGTAGCCGCTACCGCAGCCTGGCCGATGACGATCGCCCCGACAATACCGATCGTTGGGCCAATCACGCTGGGTACACGAACGCTAGCCTCGCGGATCAGTTCGAAGGAGACGACCATTAGGATTACCTCGATAAAGGCAGGGAAGGGGACCCGCTCGCGGCTGCCGGCGATCGAAAGCATTAGCTCGGTGGGGATCATCTCCTGATGGTAGTTCACGACGGCAATATAGAGCGCAGGGACAAGCAACGAAGTGGCGATCGCGAAGACCCTCAACATGCGCGTGAAGGTGGCAAATTGCCAGCGTGTGTAATAGTCTTCGGCGGTATGCATCAGCGTCCAGAAGGTGATCGGAACGATCATCCCATAGGGAGAGCCGTCAATCATGATCGCTACATGACCCTCTGCTAAGAATGCCGCTGCCCGGTCCGGTCGCTCGGTATGGATTACCTGAGGGACAGGGCTGAAGTAATTGTCCTGAATATAGTGCTCGAAGGTCGGACCACCGGTGATATAGTCGGTCTTGATCGCCAGCAAACGCCGTTTCACCTCGGCCACCAGCTTGGGGTTCGCCACCCCATGCACATACATCACACCAACATTGGTCCGTGTAATATGCCCGACCGCGATCATCTCGGTAATCAGGTCGGGGGTCTTGAGGATGCGGCGGACTAAGGCGGTGTTGGTGCGCAGACTTTCATTAAAGGCCTGTTGTGGTCCTAGGACTGCAGCCTCGTTCTGTGCGCGCTCGACGCCCCGATGCTCAAATCCCTTGGTCTCGGTGGTCAGGGCCACGCTCTGACTGTCGATCAGGATCACCGTGTTGCCCATCAGGACTTCGCCGGTAAGCTTCTCGAAGTCCTGGATCTCCTCGACTTGGTTGGACGGTAGGAGCTCGTGTAGAACGGCCAGTAGCGGCTTCTTGCTCGCGGTCCGGTCCTTAAGCTCGGCGTGAAGCATCAAGGGGGCGAGGATGTTGTCATTGATGACCTTCTTGTCGATCAGCCCTTCCATGTACACCACCGCTGCGCGCAGCGGTGGTTCATGAACCAGCAGAAACTCGCGGACGATCATATCGGCATTGATATCGGTGCGAAAGACGCGCCTCAGGCGCCTGAGATTGTCGTCAAGCTGAGGGCTGAGGTTGCTCACCTCTACATCGGGGTGCTCACGCCTCTCTAGAATGGTCTCGATATGGTTCGATATCCCTTTACTGGCGAGGATGATCTTCTCTAGTTGGTCGGTCTGACTCCCCGTGGCTGACGAAAGGACGCGCTGGCTAGTGGTCAGATCTTCGTTGACGCTTCGCGCTCGACTCTCATCATCGGCAAGATCGGCGTCGCTTGCCGAGTGGTCGTCGCCGTCAGGCTTATACGGCTCGCGATCGCCCAGCGAGAAGATCTGCGCGTTTGTGGGCTCGTGAATCCCAAACAGGCGGTCATAGGCCGTCTTGGCAATCTCTTTCCAGTCCATGGTCCGCCCTCCTTACCGGCATCCTGCGGATGCCGAGCCAAGAGTTATGAGTCAAGAGTCCGCAGAATAGAACGCACCCAACTCCCAACTCCCAACTCTCAGTTCTTAACTCTTAATTCTTTAGACTAGTCTCCCCTTACTTTTCCTCACTATGAGGCAAACTAGACCGAGAACCAGTATTAGGAGGAGATCGTATGGGTTGGGGTGGACGCGACACACAGCAGAACCAAGACAAGCAGGGTAGACGCCGCCAAGGCAGCAACGGCGGCGACAGCGATGGCGGCAGCGATAACCGCCAAGGCCAGCAGCTGAAGACTGAGATCCAGCAGATCATCCGCGATGAGTTAAAAGCGATCGTCGACGGTAACGGCGAAACGGGAGAGCGCCTGACCAGGGTGCATGGCAATCAACGCTTCCATGTGCGCAAGCCGATCAAGGTTGGCGACCGTGCGCGTGGTGGCGCGCGCGGCGGCCGATCACGCGACCCTGTTATCCGCCACGATATCGAGCTCCTCACCCAGGTCCAGATGGAGCTCTCCGAGGAGCTGGCGGAGAACCTCAAGCAACTCAAGACCGTCATCGCCGAGAGCCAAGCCCTGGCCGAGCGGATTCAGGCCGTCCTCGGCCAGAACAAAACCCAGAGCTAGGACAGAGAACAGGCGCAGCCCTGCAGCTGCGCCTGTTCTCTCGTCTGCGTGTGACCGGGTTTGGCAGCAGACACCACTGCCTAGTGTCATAACCGCTGCCAAACATGGAAACAGTACCAATAAACACCGACTACCCCAGGAGGTGAGACCGATGCTGCGAGTCCTAAGACGCATTCTGAACGGTGCAAAACGCCAGGAGAAGAGCACCGATCTTTCCTCTTCCGACGGGCCCCAACTAATGAGGTCTGGCAATATCGAGCATATCCGCGAGATCTTAGATGGCTGTGGCGATGTGAGATTTCGCCCCCTGTCACGATCGGACAGCCGGTGGTGGTTGGTCTACGTTCCCGGAGTCGTCGACATCACCCGTCTCGAACAATCGGTGCTCGCGCCGCTGCAGCAGGCCGAGGAGGATGGGATCTCGCTGCAGGAGGCCTTGCCGGCTGCCAACGTCAGAACCGTTCGGTCGGTGGACGATCTAGTTAACTCGGTCCTAGTGGGACACGTGGCGATCGTGGCGGACCACCTGATCGAGGCCTACCTAGTCCCCTTGGAAACTCGCCCATCACGATCTGTGGATATCCCGCAGGTTGAGCGCGTCGTCACGGGTCCCCAGGAAGCTTTCGTCGAGGATCTGAACACCAACACTGCCCTGATCCGGCACTATCTACCCACACCGCGACTTAAGATGGAGGTCTTTACGGCTGGTCGGCTTTCCCATACCAAGATCCATATGTTCTACATCGATGATCTGTGCCCACCAGAGCAGCGCGATGAGGTCCGGCGTCTACTGAGAGGTCTATCCGACATGGCGATGACGGGCAATCAGATGGTGCAGAACAGGCTAACTAAGCGCCGCGTACCGCTCGTGCCGGAGATCCTGCAGACCGAGCGCCCTGATCGAGTGATCGCCGCCCTGGCTGAAGGTCGCCTGGCCATTGCGGTGGGGGGGTCCGGTAATCTTCTGATCTTACCTGTCCACTTCGTGGACTTCATCAAGAGCCCAGAAGACTACTACCTTACTCCCATTACCGCCATGCTATCCCGCCTCATTCGTGTCGTCGGCATTTTCGAGGCGACTACATTGACCGCGATCTATGTGTCGCTCGTCGTGTTTCACTACGAGGTGATCCCCTTTAGTCTGCTAACCCCATTGGCCCAGAGCATCATCCAACTACCCTTTTCGCCTGTAATCGAGGCCCTCATTATGGAGGCCGCTACCGATGTCTTGCGAGAGGCCAGCACCCGCCTGCCGGGGCCATTGGGACCGATCATCGGGGTGGTCGGGGCCCTGATTATCGGACAGGCTGCCATTCAGGCCAAGCTGGTCAGTCCGGTGTTGGTCATCATTATTGCCTTGTCCATGATCGCTTCCTATACGATAGCAGATTACTCCTTCTCTTCGAGCCTGCGCGTCTGGCGCTATCCTCTGATCCTCGCTGCAGGGACCCTGTGAGGGTTTGGCATTGTCACCGTCTGGACGATGGTGTTGCTGTACCTCTGCTCCATGGAAACGCTTGGTGTGCCCTATCTGCTGGGAGTTGCACCATTCACGCTTCGTCCGCAAAGGCCATCCCTGATCTTTAGGCCGGCGGAGGGGCTTCTCAAGAACAAAGAGCCCGAACTACCGCCGCAGCGGGGGTGAATTGGTGACACGAGATCCCAGACTGACCTCTTGGCAAGCGCTCTGCCTCACCATCCAGCCGATGGTGGCGACCGGCATCTTTTCTTTGGCTCGCCTTACTGCGGATGAAGCCGGTCGTGATGCCTGGCTGTCGATCATCGCAGCCGGCTTACTCGCCTTGGGGTCCATGTCTCTGATCCTGGCCATCATGCTGCGTCACCCGGGCAAGAATATCTGGCAGCTGATCGAAGGACTCCTGGGTAGGGTGCTAGCGAAAGGGGTCGCGCTACTCTATGTCGTTTTCTATTGGCTGGGGGCTATAGTTATCACCCGTATGTTCTGGGAACTTGTTGGTACAGGGGTGCTGCAGCGGACCCCGGTGTGGGTGCTACTGCTCATGACCGGTGTGGTCGTCATCTATGCCCTCACTGTAGGCCTGAGTGCTATCGCACGCTTTAGTGAACTGACACTCTGGGGACTTGTGGCGCTGTCGGTATTTGTGCTACCACTCCACGAAAGCCTTCACTGGGTGGATCTGCTCCCTGTCGGGGGGGAAGGGCTGATGCCCATCTTACGCGGAGTTCCGCCTGCGCTGTACAGTTTTTTGGCTTCGAGGTGATCATCGTCTTCAACCAAGCCTTTGCCGGGTTGCGGCCAAAGCGACTGGCAGCTGCGTGCTTGGGCGGAGTTACCTACGCGACCGCCCTCTATACGGTCAGCGTGGTTACCATTCTGCTCACCTTTGGGCCAGAGCTGACCAGGAAGATGGTCTGGCCCGTACTGCAGCTGCTCAAGATCGTAAGGCTGCCTCTGGCCTCGAGGATGGAGCGACTCTTCATCTTTCTCTGGACAGGTCAGATGTACGGAGCGGTCATCGTCCTCTCGGCTGTGGTCGCAAGTGGAGCTCGTTACCTAGCCCAAAGCCCGAGGATACAGGGTCTCCTGCCAGTGGCCATCGGCCTATCGGTGGCAGCCTCGGGCTTGATCCAGCTTCCCATCACCCTGGTGATGGAGCTGGCGGATTGGGTTGGTCGCTTTAGTCCCATCTTCATGTTCGCTATCCCGTCGATATTGTTGGCAGCATCACTCTTTCGAGGCAAGGGACGTGGACAGCGATGAAAAGCCGTGTGGTGGCGCTTCTATTCCTGTTGATCTGCTTACTGCCCTTGAGCGGTTGTTGGGACCAGCTGCCGCTCAGCGAGATCACCATCCCCTTTGGTATGGGCCTGGATCTTGATGACGCCCATCAGCGCGTCTTCACTTTCTCCCAGCCTAACTTTAGCCCCTACGCCCAGGACACTCTCAAACAGTTGGTCTTCATCGCTGATAACCTCGATAGAGCGGTTCAGGAGTACGAGAAAACTAGCCGCGGCACGGTGGTGCTTGGCCAACTACGCGTTGTCCTCTTATCCGAGGCCGTCGCCAAGGAGAGTATCGCGGATATCACTCATGACCTGGCGCAAACCGCGGAGGTGGGGCTAAATACCCTTGTCATTGTCACCCAGGGGGGCGCTCGCGATATGCTCGCACTCCGACCTCCTGAGAACACTCGCATCTCAACCTTCAGCTACATGCAGTTGGAGAATCTGGCATCCGAAAACAGGCTCGTGGCACCTAACCTATGGCGAGTTCGGTATGCCCTGGAAACCCCCGGGATCGATCCGTCGCTTCCCTATTTCGTCGCGGATATGGCAACAAGAACCCCACGTCTTGCCGGTCTAGCCATCTTCAAGCATGATCGGATGATCGACATATTAACACCTGAGGAGGCGCTGGCGTACCAGATCCTGACTGAGAAGGTATCCGGCCTGCCAATCAGCGTCGATCTGCCTGCCCAGGGGGCTGCCTTTCATGCGCTACTGAGTCGGTCAACGGTGGATTATGGTACATCCATCACTGAGGAGGGCGAGTGGCACTGCAATGTAGGGGTCAAGATCACCGCCGATCTGCAGGGGATCGACAATCTCCCTGCGATTGGCGAAGCGATTACCAAGCAGGCGGGCAATCAGCAGATCAGCGCCCTTCTCAATGCCTATCTACAGGAACTGCTCAATAACACGCTGCGGAAGCTGATCCAGCTACAAGTCGATCCGCTGGGGATCTCACAACGAGTGAGGGCCCAACACGCGCGAGAGTTCGACGCTTCCAAGTGGCGTGAGCACTACGCGCAGATGCGGATCACCCTCGACGTCAAAACGACGATCCGACGCATGGGTACCTTGCGGTAACAGCAGGTGCGCTCAGCGAAAGTGCAATGTCTCCTCCAAATACTCAGAGTGAGGACAGCAGGGTTGATCAATAGTGATCGCGCCTGCTGTTCTTTTGCTCATAAGCACCACCCCCTCTTCATATACATGATCGAGATTCATGTGGGGATGAGGGGGAATCATATGATCTGTCCCGATTGCGGCGGGGTGAAGTTTGAGCTTTTCCCCATCAAGGGGCCTTGTGAAGGCGACGGCGAGCTAGAACGCACCGTCGATTTCTACATTGTCTGCTGTCAGTGCGGTCGCAAGCTCTCCAGTCAGGAGATCTTTGCCCCCCGTCGGAAGCGGCGTCAGCAAGCGGAGAAGTCCTCGTGAAGGGCCTTATACGCTGGATAGCGGTCATTGCCATCATCGGCCTCGTGTTTGTCCTAGTCTGGCCGCTCTCCCAACGCCGATCAACAGCCCCCGTTCCTGAGCTCCCTGCATCACCGCTGAAGCATAAGACAATCGTGATCGACGCTGGTCATGGCGGCATTGACGGTGGGACTCATGACGGTCAAGGATTCATGGAGAAGGATGTTACGCTCGACATTGCGCTAAAGCTGCGTGCCAGACTACGTGAGCTGGGAGCCAACGCCACGGTCACGCGTGATGGCGACCACGACCTCAGTGGGGTCGCGACCTCCACCAGAGGACGGCATGCTCGCGACCTCAAGGCACGCGTTGCCATGATCGACCAACTGCAGCCGGACTTCTTCATTAGTATCCACGTGAACTCATCACGCAGCCCTGATCCCGCCGGGGCGATCGCTTACTATTCTCCTAGGGATTGGGAGAACGAGCGGTTGGCGGGGATTGTCCAGAACGCCATGAATGAGATGGCGGCGCCCAGCGCTGGACTGAACAAGCTTACGGGGGGGAAGCCCGTCCAGGCGAATATGTACTACCTGCTCAAAGAAGCCACAAGGCCCGGCTGTATTATCGAGGTCGGCTTTATGACCAATCCAGCCGAGCGTGCCAAGCTGAAGACGCAGGAATACCGTCAGCAGATCGCCACTACGCTGGTCGGTGCGCTGGAGAAGTACATCGAAGGGGCTCCGCAGCCGATCCCCATTGAACACATTCCTGAGCCAGCTGCCCCGGTGCACAAGGCCAACGAGATGCTGGTCTACTTCCCAGCGCCTGCAGACGGCGGAATGAGGTGGCAGGTGGAGAAGGTCATCAAACCGGCCCTCACCCCGGGGGTGTCTGCGGACAGTCCGGCCGCAGTGGAACAGATGGCGCAAAGAGCCCTGGAAGCTCTGATCGCTGGACCGAGCAAGCCCCCAGCGGAGATACCCATCCCACCACGGACCCAGGTGAAGGTACGCCTGGTGCAGGGCAGACTCACGGTCAGTCTCAGCCACCATGCTCAGGACCTTGCCAGCATGCTGCAGGAGACCATGGCGGTCGAGGCGATCCTGAAGACCCTGGAGCAGTTTGAGCAGATCAAAGACGTGCAGATTCTGATCAATGATGAGCATCTGCCAACTCTGGCCGGGCATGTGAAGATCGACGAGCCGCTACCTCTCCGTTAAGGGCAAGGACGATAAGAGCTCACGCAAAGCGAAGCTACAGAATCCGAACAGATGGGGTCTGACCCCATCTGTTCGGATTCTGCGTTTCTACCGCCTCGATACGAAGCGGTTCCCCTCGATATAGAACCTCAGCGGTAGCTCTTGGGCAGAGCTAATACCGATTCGCGTGGTGGTGACCACGGTGATCGGCCCTGGGTCATGCTCTTCGATGGTCAACTCCCCCACGGTCAGGTCAATGCCGTCTTGGCTGCGGTCGATGGCCAAAGCCTGGCACAGCCGCGCCGGCCCAGAGGTGAGCAGGCGGGGATCTGTAGTGCGGCGGCGCTCCTGCATGAGCTCCAGCCCGACGGTTGGCTGCAGAGCTCTCAGCAGTACTGCCTGACCGATTCCTGGTTCCTGGGTCACCACATTAGCACAATAATGCATACCATAAGTGAAGTAAACATAGGCATGTCCAGGGGGACCAAACATGGAGCGGGTGCGTGCGGTCATGCCGCGATAGGAGTGGGCGGCGGGATCGTGCTCGCCCAAGTATGCTTCGGTTTCGACGATGATCCCACCGACTGTTCCAGCAGGAGTCCGGTGGACGAGCAGCTTGCCCAACAGCGCCTGGGCGATCTGAGGCGTTGGTCCGCTCTCGTAGAAGCTGCGCGGCAGCGGCATTCAGATGCTCCTTCCTGAGCACAACTAAGTGTCAAAAAATTGTAACAACAGAGGACCTTGAAGCTGTGGGGGAGAAATAGACGACAGACCTGCAACTTTTCGTGCTGCCACAACGTCAAATAGTCGGAACGTTTCAGCGCATGCTATCTAGCGGTGCGTTGGCATATGACATGACTTGGGGGCTAGCAAGATGATCGTCGGGGTCTGCACCATCAAGCTGAGGCTGCATGGTGTTCGCTCACTTAAGGATAAGCGCTCCATCGTCAAGGGGTTGGTTGAACGTCTGCGTCAACGTCTCAATGTTGGTGCCGCTGAGGTCGGTGCTCTCGACCAGTGGGATGCGGCCGTGATCGGCCTCAGTACGGTTAGCCTGAGCGAGGCGGTCATCCGTGAACTCTTCGCGGCGGCAGAGCGTCTGGCGGAGCAGGCGCCAGGTGCAGAATTGCTGACAATGGAGATCGAACTACTTTAATAGAATGTTCACATTAAGTTACCATAAGTTGTCTTATTTGTAAACGCTATAAATTGACACCCGCCGGCACAGGTGTTAAGGTGAGACGTATACGCGAACGCATCGACCGTTTGCTCGTTAACCGTCATCAGGATTCGCTTCTCACAGACGGGGAACTGATGATCGATGACTCTCTATCAGATTGTGGGCAAAGGAGGGCAACTATGCGACAGTCAAAGTACCAATCCATCGCAATCGCTGTGGCGCTGACCCTTGTCCTTGCCATCGCCACGGGTGTGATCGTTTTTTGGGCGGTTAAGCCCGCTTCAGCCAAAACTCAGCCGGGGAAGGATGATCCAGTCATGGATCTCATTCCTGGTCGAACCAACGTGTTAATCATGGGCGTCGATCTGCGTGAGGGCGATACCGGTCGGTCCGACGCCATGGTTATGGCCTCGATCGACAGCAAGGGCCAGCCATTCCTGCTCTCCATCCCCCGCGATACTCGTGCTAAGATCAGTGGCTATGGTTACGACAAGATCAACGCAGCCTTCGCCTATGGTGGTGCAGAGCTGGCGGTTGAGACCGTCTCCGATTTCCTAGGCGTCCCGATCCAGGATTATGTAGTGGTCAATATTGACGCGTTTAAGCAGATTGTTGGTGTTCTCGGCGGGGTAACTCTGGACGTAGAGAAGCGCATGTACTATGAGGACCCCTACCAGGACCTGATCATCGATCTACAGCCCGGTGTGCAGAAGCTCGATGGCGAGGACGCCATGGGGTATGTTCGCTTCCGCCATGATGAGATGGGCGATATCGGGCGTGTGGAGAGGCAGCAGAAGTTCATCAAGGCCGTGGCTAAGGAAGCGTTCTCCCTGCGCAATATCACCAAGCTGCCAGGCTTCATCCGTGAGTGTTATAACGCCATCGATACTGATCTGAGCACAACCCAGATGATCAAACTCGCCACCACCGGGGCCAAGGCGTATGAGAAGGGGCTCACGATCGAGACCCTGCCTGGGGAGCCGGCTTATATCGGTGAGATCAGCTACTACCTGCCTGACGTGACTGCTACCCGCGAGCTGGTTGCTGCGCGGATCTTGACCGGTCTGAATCTGACCACCTACCTTGCACAGGGTGAGCGTCAGGCCGATGAGTACGAGGCTTCGGTCCTCGCTGAGGAGGCGGAGGGAGCGGTCGTGGATAACGATGATCCACCGACGCATCCTAATGAGACCGGGACTCCCTCGGGCTCGGAGAGCGATCCCGACACCAAGCCAGGAACCAAACCTGGCACCAAGCCATCCGATCCAGGTCAGACTGATCCTAAGCCGAACGATCCGGGAACAACGAACCCGACCGACCCCACACCGGACGACCCGCAGCCGCCAGTGAAGCCCGGCTTGAGGATCGAGATCTTTGATGCCAGCGGTCGTGCACGAGCTTCTGTGGTGAGCCAGTCGCTACGCGAGATGGGCTTTAGCGTCGCCCAAGCGATTACCACCGAACAGACACAGAACACCAGTACCGTGATCGTCTACACGCAGGACGCAAGCGTGGCCTCGAAGCTCAAAGCGGCACTGCCGCAGGCGCAGATCGTCCCCGGCGGGACGAACTCCAGCGGGGTGCTGGCGACCATTATCATCGGCAAGGACCTCTAGACCTGCACCGACCAACCCCTGGGCTGACCAGGGGTTTTTTGCTATGATGGAGGAAGCAGATGAGTCAATGAGTCGAAAGTCATAGGTCATGAGTCATAGGTGGGGCGCTCCCGGAAGGGTACCAAAAAGGATGAAGAACCGGAGTGACTAAGCATGATTACGATGTACGAGTGACGCCCTGATGCGCTCGCGGCCGCCAGCAGGTGGTCAATGTAGACACTTATGACTCATGACTTATGACTTCTAAGAAAGGAGCCCAGCCATGCCAGATTCATCCCAACAACGAGCTATTCTCTCCATTTTGGAGCAACACTACCAGGGAGCGGCCACGGCGCTGGAGTTTGGCACCCCCTTCGAGCTGCTGGTTGCCACGGTTCTAGCTGCGCAATGCACGGACAAGCAGGTGAACAAGATCACGACGAAGCTCTTCCCCAAATACAATACCCCCGAGCAATTTGCCGCGCTTACGCCTGAGCAGGTGGCAGAGGAGATCAAGGGCTGTGGCCTCTATATGAACAAGAGCAAGAACATCGTGGCGCTGTCGCAGCAGATCATGGCCCTTCATGGCGGACAGGTCCCCGCCACGCTCACGGAGTTAGAAGCGCTGCCGGGCGTCGGGCGCAAGACGGCCAATGTGGTCTTGGCTGTGGCCTTTGGCAAGCCCGCGTTTGCGGTGGATACCCACGTCTTTCGCGTCAGCAACCGCATGGGCTTAGCCCAGGCGAAGAACCCGCTCGAGACGGAGAAGCAGGTCTGTGCCATCATCCCACCCGAGAAATGGGGCGATGCCCACCATTGGCTGATCCACCACGGTCGTGGGGTCTGCAAGGCGCGCAACCCGCTTTGCGACCAATGCCCCGTGCAGGCGGAGTGCCCAAAACTGGAAGTTTAGCCCCCAGCCCCTCGCCCCTCGTGAGGACGCAAGAAACGTAGTTCGATGGACGCGACCAGGGAACCGTTGCTGGATGTGGGCGCAGCATGGCTGCGCTGCTACATACGTGATACGGTCCTTGGTTGTAGTTGCGCAGCCATCTCTCACCGACAGCGATTTGACCAAATCACGATAGACTGCGCCAGCACTCTTTCGACAATCTCACGAGGGCGAGGGACGAGGGACTCTAAAGAGGTGACATATGCCCAACCTACGAGAATGGCTCAACAACCTTATCGAGCGCCGCTCACTGCTCTACGCGGTGCTCAGCGACCCTCGGCATCGCGGCAGCGACGAGGTGCGCAAGGTGGCGGTCAAGCCCTTGCTGCTGAAGGGCGAACTGGCCTATCAATTCGAGTACCATCACGAGAAGAAGGTGCTGCATCGCAATCTCACCCCTGCTGAGGCGGCCGAGGAGATGGCGCAACTGCTGGAAGACCACTTCAAGCAGGGGCAGATCTACAGCCGTGAGGCCGACCATCAGGTCTTCATGAACAAGGGCGGACAGGTAAGGATCCTTGACAAGCCGCCCACCCGTCAGGCAGCAGATCTCAGCCACAACCGACGCAAGCACTACCTGCTTAGTGACAGTGAACCCAACGACTTCCTCATTCGCCTGGGTGTGATGAACGCCAAGGGGAAGGTCCTCGCGCCTAAGTATGATAAGTTTCGCCAGATCAACCGCTTCCTTGAGATGGTCGACGATGTCGCCGATGAGTTGGATCAGGGGCGTACGCTTAACATCATCGACTTCGGTTGCGGCAAGTCCTATCTAACCTTTGCGCTCTATCACTACCTGAGAGAGCATCGGGGCTTGGCGGTGAAGATCGTCGGACTCGATCTCAAACAAGATGTGGTCTGCCACTGCAACGAACTGGCACGCGATCTGAGCTACGATCAGCTCTCCTTCTTGGTCGGTGATATCAAGGAGTACCAGGGGTTGGACCACGTCGACATGGTCGTTACGCTGCATGCCTGCGATACTGCCACTGACGCCGCGCTGGCGAAGGCGGTCCAGTGGGGGGCTAAGGTAATCCTCTCGGTCCCCTGCTGTCAGCACGAGATCAACAGGCAGCTGCACAACGAACTGATGCGCCCGCTGCAGAAGCACGGTATCCTCAAGGAGCGACTCTCGGCTCTGGTGACCGATAGCCTACGCGGCAACGTGTTGGAGATCATGGGCTATAGCGTGCAGATGCTTGAGTTTATCGATCTGGAGCATACGCCCAAGAATCTTCTCATCCGCGCTGTCCAAAAGCCGCAGGCTGAGGCCAACGCCAAGGTTGTCGAGGAGTATCTGCGCTTTCGTGACTTTTGGCACCTCACGCCCTATATCGAAGAGGCATTTGGTCAGCCGCTGCGCGAGAGGTTGGAGGAAGCGACGCTTCCCTAGTCCCTAGTCCCTAGTTGAGACTGACGAAAGAACAGGCAGGAATTACCGCTCTTGTTGCAGAAGAACCCTACACCGACCGTGTGAGGGAGTGGTGCCATGGTTGAGGGGTGACGATTAGCCGACTTTGCTTCCCAGGTGAAGAATCCCTGGCGAGTTCGCGGCGGAGTGTCTTAAGGGGTGAGCTGGATCTGCTGCAGGGTGACCGTTTGTTTACACGGCTCCTGCGTGACGATCAGACCCTGGATGCGCTGCCGGTGCCCTGGCGTTGCGACCACCTGCGTCAATGGTATGCACTCTTCCCTTGCGAGCACTCTGACCTCGGACCTGGCTACCTCATCGATCTACAGACTCCCTTGGTGAAGGTGGGTACTCGCTATGAGTGCTATGACCTTGCCTTGGATCTGTTTGTCGACGCCGATGAACGCTATCACCTGCTACACGAAGAGGAGTACACCTTGGCCAAAGAGTGCGGCTGGCTGCACCACCGTATGGCGGAAAAGGCGTGGCTGCAGGTGGCAGACTGGGTGACGCTGATCAAGTCAGGAAGCTTCAACCGTTGGTTGGTGGAGCTAAGGCGAGTGACGACGAAGAGATAGCACCTGATGGGCAACACAGTCCCACCAGGTGTTTTTTTGTTTGGCAACAGTAACAATGTGATCCTTAGGCAAATATGATATATAATAACGCGAACGTGCTATCATATTACTCCATACTCACGCGTGATCTGCCGAGTTTCTCGCATCTCCAGCGGTGAGTAGGCCGGAGAGAAGTGTGTCAGATCTGACAATTCAGCTCAACGACTGATTAGTACAGCAAACATCCATTGACCGAGGGTAATTATGATGTTACAATGCAGAGGATTAATGAGCCATCTACTCACCAAATATGCGGCCGCAATCATGGCCCGACATAAGTGAACGGAGGTCGATTTGGCGTGATGCATGATACATTCGGTCTGACAGACTTAGGGATCCACCACCATGGCCCGATCCACCGCAACCTGACGGCTTCTCGTCTAGTCGAGATGGCTTTGGCCCACGGTGAAGGGTGCCTAACCTCTAGCGGAGCGCTGAGTGTTGTGACCGGCAAGTACACCGGACGTTCGCCCCAGGATAAGTTCATCGTTGATACTCCTTCGGTACATGATCTGATCGCTTGGGGATCGGTCAACCGCCCCATCGATGCCGACCGCTTCGAGCGTCTGTGGGCTCGCATGGCGGCCTACCTGCAACAGAAGGAGCTTTACGTCTTTGATGGTTTCGCTGGCGCTGACCACGCACACCGTCTGCCGATTCGCGTCGTCAATGAGTTTGCTTGGCAGAATCTGTTTGTCCACCAGCTGTTCGTCCGCCCCACTGCCGACGAACTGGCCGCCCATCAGCCGGAGTTCACCGTTGTCTGCGCCCCTGGGTTCAAGGCTGTCCCAGCCGTGGATGGGACCAACTCCGAGGCCTTCATCATGGTTCATTTCGAACGCCGCATGATCATCATCGGTGGCAGCCACTATGCTGGCGAGATGAAGAAGTCGATCTTCTCGGTGATGAACTTCCTGCTCCCCCAGAAGGGGATCCTGCCCATGCACTGCTCTGCCAATATCGGTCAAGACGGTGATGTGGCACTCTTCTTCGGCCTCTCAGGGACCGGTAAGACCACTCTCTCGGCTGACCCCGAGCGCCGTCTGATCGGCGATGATGAGCATGGTTGGACCGATGAAGGGGTCTTCAACTTTGAGGGCGGCTGCTACGCTAAGTGCATCAACCTCTCGCAGGAGCATGAGCCCCAGATCTGGGACGCCATCCGCTTTGGTGCCGTCTTGGAGAATGTCAAGGTTGATTCTCAGACTGGGAGCATTGACTTCGTTAGTGACGAGCTGACCGAGAACACCCGTGCTGCTTACCCCGTTGACTATATCCCCGGCGCTGTCCTGCCCAGCGTTGGCGGCCAGCCCAAGACCATCTTCTTCTTGACCGCCGACGCCTTCGGCGTGCTGCCGCCGATTGCGCGCCTGACCAAGGAACAGGCCATGTATTACTTCCTCTCGGGCTACACCAGCAAGCTGGCGGGCACCGAGCGGGGGATCGTCTCGCCGCAGGCTACCTTTAGCACTTGCTTCGGTGAACCGTTCCTGCCGCTGAATCCAGTTGTGTATGCTCAATTGCTCGGGCAGAAGACCGAGGAACACGGTGTCCGCGTCTTCCTGCTCAATACCGGCTGGACCGGTGGCGGCTATGGAGTCGGCAAGCGCATGAGCATTAAGCACACCCGTGCCATGGTCAGCGCAGCGCTCAACGGCGAGCTAGATAAGGTCGAATACTTGGTTGATCCGATCTTTGGTCTGAACGTACCCGCCCAGTGCTCGAACGTACCGGCTGAGGTACTGAACCCACGCAACACTTGGGCTGACAAAGAGGCCTATGACCTTCAGGCCAAGGACTTGGCTGCTCGCTTCAAGCAGAACTACACTAAGTTCGGTGGACAACTGTGCAACCATGTCACCGTGGCAGCGGGACAGTAGTCGATCGATCAGATGATGGAGAAGAGGTATCTTCGCTCGGGCGAGGATACCTCTTTTATTGGGTTGAAGGAAATTTATGCCTGATGACGAATACTCAGGTACAGTATTTGCTTGATCGTATGGAGGTTCCCATGGTCCCAGAGCAAGCCCAACTGCGGCTAAACCCTGAGTCTGCGCCACATTGCTTCTGGCATTCCACCCGTTTTCGGCTGACCATGATCATCTGTGCAGTTGCCATCATCCCACTCATCCTTGGCGGTCTTATCCTCGCTAGGTTGTTTGAAGCGAAGTTGATTCAGACGTATGAGGCTGACATGAAAGCCATGGCTCACTATCTTGCCCGACGGATCCAGGCTGAGGTTCCCGAGGTGCTAACGTGGGATGCGGTGCTTGATTGGGACGCGCTGCATACGCGGGTCGCCCCTCTGGCCGAGGACTTGGTCGTCGATCACGGTGATCTGATCCTTGGTTTCTACTCTGCCAAGGTCAAAGGCCATGTCGCTTATGCCCCGGAGCGGGAGTACGCGCACAATCTGGGGCTGCCACTACGGGCCGATGGTCCTGTCTTTGCCATCTACGAAACCAAACAGCCGCTATTAGCGCAGACCGAGAGCCGTGCCGGACCAGCGCTCTTCTACGCTTACCCAATGATTGTTGGTGACCGGGTCATCGGCCACACCTTCGCCATCATTACCATTGCGGAGATAAAGCACGCCATGATGGCGATCTGGTCGGTGATGGGTCTGGGTGTCTTGTTGCTGAGTCTGCTGATCTGGGCGACAGCTGTTCAGATCTCGCGCTACCTGACCCGTGACGTCGACCGTATCGTGCACAGAATTCGCCCTGGGCCACATGAAGGGGCAGACCTAACTAGCCACATCCCTGAGCTGGCCCCGCTGGTGGCGGAGGTGGAGCAGGTTACCGACACACTGCGACAGCAGCGGCAACACTCCTGGGACCTGCTCGATGCGCTTCCCCTGGGTGTCGTGGCCTGTGGTCCCGACCGCCGTCTGTCGTTCGTCAATGAAACGGCGGCGGAGATATTGGGGGTCCCTGTCGATGGATCCATTGGGCAGCACTGCAGTGAGTTCCTGCTCCATACCAGCTTAGTAAAAGAAACAGACTTGCGGGTCGTTGACGAGGTGGCATCTTGCCAGCGCGAGGCGGGCTATGGCCTGATGTACTATCGTGATGCCGATGGAGATCGATGGCCGATGCATGCCCTGATCTTGCCTTTTGGCGAAGGTGGTAATGGTCAACGAGGCGTACTCACCATCTTCTACGACCTGCGCAAGGAGCTCGGCTATGAGCGACTGCAGGGTTTGTTTGATAAGGAGATGCGCAAGAGCCAGGTGATCCTGGAAACTCTGCGTCTGGGAGTGGTGGCCGTTGACCATGATGGGATTCTGACCACATGCAATGCGGCAACCGGCCGTCTCCTGGGGATCGACCCCACCTTCGTCGTCGGCCAGACCATTGATCATCTGCCCAGAGAGATGGCTGAACTGCTGCGGGGGGCATTGCGAAGCCAGCAGATCTGTGACCATCTTCCTGTCGCCTGTTGTGAGAAGGATCTTCAGGTGGATATTGCCCCACTCCCCAGCTCAGGTGGGGTAGTGGCGGTGATCGGTGACGTCACTCTCTGGAACAAGATGAACCGGGATGCTCACCGCTCAGACCGTCTGGCTCTGATCGGTGAGATGGCTGCTGGCACCGCTCACGAGATTCGCAATCCTCTAACCACGTTACGGGGGTTCCTGCAGCTTCTGCGTCAGCGTATGGGGGCTGAGCCTAGTTGGACCAGCGAGCTGGAGTGGGTCGATCTGATGCTGGGCGAGGCCGACCAGATCAACTTCGTCGTCAACGAGTTCCTCCAGCTGGCGCGCAGCAGGGAGCGCAAGATCTCCGTCACTGATCCCGCCAAGATCGCTCAAGCGATCTTCCCCGTCATACAGAATGAGTGCCTGCTCCGCGACATGGTCGCTCACTCAGAGCTCGACCCTGATCTGCCTCTGATCGAGGTTGATCCCGAACAGATCAAGCAGGTGGTCCTCAACCTCGCCCAGAATGGCATCCAGGCCATGGACAAGGGCGGCGCCCTTACCCTGGCAATCCGTCATGACAGGAGTGCCAAACAGATTGCCATCAGCGTCACTGACCAAGGCTGTGGCATCGCGGCTACCGACCTGAAGCGGATCTTCAACCCCTTCTACACCACTCGCGAGGCGGGGACCGGATTGGGTTTGGCCATCTGTCAACGGATCGTGGAGGACCATCACGGGCAGATCACCGTCAGCAGTGAGCTCGGGCGCGGTTCTACCTTTACCGTCCTGCTGCCGGTGGCAGCGAGTGCTGGCAGCGACCGGGCGTCTGATCACACGTTGTTGGTTGGCAAATAGGGTTTTATAGATAGAAAAACGTCTTTCTCTTGACACCGCCATTGCTCACCTGTTACTGTGTCCCCAGACAACTGAATACTTAATACCTCACCTTCTTAGGGTGGGGTAGAGGCGCGGAGCACCATGAGTAGCGTGCAGAGGTTGGTCGACCGATGATGCATGGCCAAAGGGGTATATCCGCCGAAGTCCACAGCCTAGACCTCGGCTGTGCGGCTGGGTCGGCAGTGAAGAACTGCCGGACTGTCAACAGTGGACTACCCATCCACTGTTGGAGTGCTATCTCACGTAGGGTAAGAAGGAGGGGTTGCTGTACCCATCTCAGGATGAATCAGCGCCCGGATTGCCGGGCGCTATTTTTGTACCCTCTTACAAATGCATAATATTCCAGATACTCCACCATATGATATAGCGATCGGTCGCTTGTCTACCGATCGGAAAATGACGAAGGAGGTGCTTCTGGTTGCTGATTGCAGGGAAGATCTTTTCATTCGGGACTCTTATCATCCTGTCTACGATTTTCGCGTGGTTAACTGCCAGTGCTAGAGCAGGGAAAAACCTCAAGATCCGTCGTATTGGTGGCCTCGATGCACTGGACGAGGCCGTCGGACGTGCCACCGAGATGGGACGTCCTGTGCACTTCAGTCCAGGTATCGTTGGTCTCACCCACGAACGCTCTCCGCAGACCCTGGCAGGTTTGGCGATCCTTGACCACGTCTCACACCTCACCGCCCGTTATAACACGCCGCTGGTCACCACCATCTCGCTTCCCGATGTCTATGTCATGGCGGACGATGTGGTGCGGCAGGCCTACATGGCCGAGGGGCGCCCAGACGCCTACAAACCAGACCTGGTGCGCTTCGTTGGGGCTGAGCAGTTTGCCTATGCTGCGGCTGCAGTCGGGATCATGTACCGCGAAAAAGTGGCTGCCAATATCATGATCGGCTCATGGCTGGCTGAAGCGCTGCTGCTGACTGAGGCTGGTGCGCAAACCGGGGGAATCCAGATCACCGGCACCGCGACCGTGGCGCAGCTGCCTTTCATGGTGGTAGCATCCGACTACTGCCTGATCGGCGAAGAGATCTACGCAGCAGGCGCCTATCTCTCCAAGGATCCCAATCAGTCGGCCAGCGTGGTCGGACAGGATATTGCCAAGGCAGCGACGGTGGCGGTGCTGCTGATCGGCGGACTGCTTAGCCTGATCGGAAGCCCGCTGCTCATTAACCTACTCGCCAAATAAGGGGGTGTTGAGATGCGTAAGACGTTACCGATGATCATCACCACCGCCATCGGCCTGTTGATGATTGCCGATTTCTTTATCAAGGCGCCTTGGATTCAGAGCCAGGCGTCAGCGATTAACACATGGGGGATCGTCATCTCGGCGTTTGCCCTTGGCCTAGGCGCAGCCAACTTGGTGCGCAAGCACTCCTTGGTGATCAAGGAGCAGAAGTCTGGCTGGATTAACAGCGCGGCGCTGATCATCTCGATGGCAGTCATGATCATCATTGGGATCGGCTTTGGGCCCAAGTCGGCCAATTACCAGTTCCTGTTCAATAACATTCTTAGTCCGGCCAGCGCCACCATGTATGCCAGTATCGCCTTCTTCATCACCACCTCTGCCTACCGTGCCTTCTCTGCTCGCAGTGTTGAGGCCACAGTTCTCTTGGTCAGTGCGGTGATTGTCATGCTGGGTCGTGCGCCCATCGGACAGGCGATCTCACCGCTCTTCCCGCAATGGACCAACTGGATCATGGACGTCCCCAATACAGCAGCCATGAGAGCGGTCATGATGGGGGCGGCACTAGGTGTTGTCGCTACGGGAGTAAGGACCTTCCTCGGTTACGAGCGCAGCCACCTAGGTGGTGGGGGAGAGTAGCTGATAGCCCAACGGCCAACGCCCAGAGCCTAATGCGAGGGGTCGTGAGGCCGATGGGAGTGCCCATGTAGCGTATAACACAAAGTCCACAAGGAGGTGTTCATGTGAACCTAGGTGATCGACTGCAGCGCATCCCCAAGGGGGTGATCTATCTCATCCTGATCGCCTGTATCGCCATTCCATTGATCAACCCGATCGGGATCCCGATCAAGGTTAGCCGCGAGACAAAGACGGTCTATGATCTGGTTAACGCACTTAAGCCCGGGTCGGTCGTCGTCTTTGGCTTTGACTATACGACAGGCAGCGCCCCAGAGATGGAACCGCAGGCTGACGCGCTGATCAGGCATCTGATGCAGAAGCAGGCTAAGGTCGTGGCGATCTCGTTCTTCGAGCAAGGCCCCATGATGGCCGAAGGGGTTTTTGCCAGGACAGGGATGAACCAGCTGAAATACGGAACAGACTACGTCAACCTCGGCTATCGAGCCGGTGGCCAAGCGGCCATTGCGGCCTTCGGTGCCGATATCCACAAGACTTTCAACTCCGACTTCAAGGGCTCGCCAATCGGTGGCCTGGAGCTGATGAAGAACGTCAAGAGCGCCAAGGACGTCGATATGATCATCACCATTGCTCCAGGAACACCAGGGCCGGAGGACTACGTACGGCAGATCCAGGCTACCTACAATACACCGTTGATTGCCGGCGTGCCAGCCGTAGCCGTGACCCAAGTTGCCCCCTACGTGCAGGCGAAACAGCTGAAGGGATACCTCGCCGGCTCACCCGGGGCGGCAGAGTACGAGCAACTGCTGAAGATGCCGGGGCGTGCCAGTGCCGGCATGGACGCCCAGTCCCTGGCGCATCTACTGATCATCGGTCTGATCGTACTGCGCAACGTATCACTGATACTGACCAAGCGAAGCAAAGCTGAGTAAGGAGGGATAGCTATGAGTCTCAGTTTTGGCGTCTGGTTGGCGGGGTTCGTTACCATCGCCACCATGAGTTATGTATACAAGGAAAATCCCTTCTTCCGTCTGGCAGAGCATATCTATGTGGGGATCAGCGCCGGTCATGCGGTGGTCATGGGCTATGGCAATATCCGCGACATGGCTTGGATGCCCATGACCACGAAGGGACAGTTGGTCTGGATCATCCCGATCGTCCTGGGTATACTCCTTTACGCGCGCTACATCAAGGGCGTTAGCTGGATCAGCCGGATCCCCATGTCGGTCATCCTAGGCCTGGGACTAGGGGTTGCCATGCGGGGAGCGATCGATGGCGATTTCGTCAAACAGATCCTCGCCACGCTGAAGATCAAGGACCTCAACGGTTGCCTGCTCTTGCTCGGCGTCGTCACCTCGCTATCCTATTTCTTCTTCTCCAAGGAGATCAAAGGGCCAGCCAAAGCGGTACCGCAGATCGGGCGCTATGTCATGATGGTGGCCTTCGGTGCTGCCTTTGGTAACACGGTCATGGGGCGCATGGCGCTGCTGATTGGACGCGTGCAGTTCATCTTGGGGGATTGGTGGGGAATCATACGCTGACAGACAGACCTGGCCCTTGAGGGCCAGGTCTATTTGTTAGCAGCTTGAAAGCCAGAGGCTAGAGACCAACGTGGGGTTAACGATGGGGATGGGGGAGGGGAGTCCACAAGAACACAAGTCCACATGTCCACAAGTGTGGGTGCATGGTGGGTGCGTCCGGTGTAGGGGCCGGTAGACCATCGCAGCATGGCTGCGAGGCTACGCCGGCCCGTGGAGTGGCGCACCGCGCCACGGCTCTCTTTACTCTTCACGCGTGGCTTAGCTCGCGCATGCATTTGTCTCGCCTACTTCTGACAGCTCGGGCAGTAGAAGCTCTTGCGTCCAGCCACACGAAACTCCTCGACGATCCCACCGCACTGATTGGGGCACGGTTCTCCCTTGCGATAGCTGACCATGGAGTGATGGTTCTCACCGCCGGTGAGCCAGTCATCGTCACTGTAAGGCTTCTCTTGGTAGCCGCCGTGGCTGATAGCGCGCCGCAGTACCGCCGGGATGGCCTGGTAGAGGCGCATCAGCTCATCGTCGCCCAGAGTGGCCACGGAGCGGTTGGACATCAGGCCGGCTGCGAAGCAGATCTCATCAGAGTAGCTGCCGCCGATGCCAGCAATCACTTCTTGGTTGATCAGGAGCGCCTTCAGCGCTCCTTTGCGTCCCTGTAACGCTTGGCGGAAGCGCTCCCAGGTAAACTCAGTGCTCAGCGGTTCAAGGCCAAGGTTGGCGTAGCGTTCCTGGAGCTCCGCGGGTGTCAGCAGATGCAGGTATCCCCAATGCAGGCCTCGGAAGCTGAGGCTGTGACCATCGGGATAGAGGAAGACGACCTGAGCTTTCTCTTCCATGGGGTTGCCCGCTGCGCCCCAATAGAGATGCCCGTCGATCATCAAGTGGCAGGCGAGGTAGAGACCGCTGGATAGGGGGAGCAGCATCACCTTGGCACGGCGTTCGGTACCTAGAATGCGCTCGCCCACCAGCCGCTCTGTAAACTCCTCAGGACGGTAGTTGATGGTCGCCGGGCGATTGACTACCACCTGCTGGATTATCTGTCCCATCGCCGTCTGGCGCAGATGGTGAAGATAGGTCTCGATCTCGGGGATCTCAGGCATAGGTGCCTCCTTTGAAGTCCAAAGTCAAGAGTCAGGACTCATCAATGAGTTACTTTGACATGTCCGACCCTTTTCCTTTGACTCCTGACTCTGGACTCTTGACTTATCCCATCTAGTCTTTCCAGAGAAACCATTGCGCACAATAACCGTATACATACGTGGACAGAACCACCCGAAGTGATAAAATGGTAGCAACCACTTCGCCCGTCAACGTGTGGACTTGTGTTCTTGTGGACTTGTGGACTCATAACGTGGGAGGTCATGCATGAGCTTTACTACCTTTATCATTGGGCCGATACTGGGGGCGGTTATTGGCCTGATCACCAACTATATCGCCATTGTCATGCTCTTTCGCCCCTATAGGCCCTGGCGGATCTTCGGCCTGAAGGTCCCCTTCACCCCTGGGGTTATCCCTAGCCGTCATAAGCAGCTGGCACAGAGCATCGGCAACGCCGTCGGCGAGTATCTGATCACCGAGACCGAGCTGCGTCGCACCCTGCTCGATCCGGCTCTAGCCGACCAGGTAGAGGACTACGTGCTCGATCAGTTTGATCACGCCAAGGGACAGCAGAAGACCTTGCGTCAGCTGGGTGAGCAGATTGGGCTACCAGTGGAGCAGCTCAGGGGGCAGGCTCAGGTTTGGCTGAGCAGCGCCATCTGGGACCGCCTAAAGCAGGATGAGATCCGGGCCCAGTTGATCGCCATGCTGGAAGCGGAGATCGCTCGGCTGATGGAGCTCCATCCCGATCCAGATGAGCTCGGGGCCATGGTGGAGAAGGGCGTCCAGGCGGTCATGGACTGGATTGAACGCCTGATCAGTATCCCGGACAACGAGGCTTGGCTCACTGAACAGGTTGATCAGCGCATCGCCAAGCTGGCCGAATCAGAAAAGAGCCTGTCCTCACTGATCGGGGAAGACACCGTTAAGATGATCGTGGAGATGATCCGCAGCCAAGGTCCCACCTTGGCCAAATGGGTTGGCGATGCCATCCTCGACCGCGCGGTACGCCAGAAGATCATGGACAGCCTAATGCGCTTCCTCTCGAATCAATGGTTGCTGCGCACACTCGGCAGTGCACTATCCCCGGAACGGCTGGACCATATGCTGCAGAAAGTGCTGACCGAGGCCGCGCTTTATCTCGAACGGCCAGACAATCAGGCGCTGCTCGTTGCCAAGGCAGAAGCTAGCCTGACCGAGTTTCTCGACCGTCCGGTGGGCGAGATGATCCGCTCCGTTGGCGAGCAGCGGGTGCAAGCGGTGGCTCGGGCTCTGATGGTCCAGGGAAGGGAGCTGGTCAGGAGCAGCGGCATGGCCGACAAGGCTGGACGGCTGGTGCGCGAGCAGCTAAGTGCCCTCGGCCAGCAGTCGTGGGCGTTCCTCTCCGCCCGCGTGGGGCTCGATGGGCTGCCGACCAAGCTGCTGCAGAACCTAGAGCAGACCTATCTCGAACTTCTCGACCGCCCAGCTCTCGCCCAAGGTCTGCAGGCAGTCATCGGTCGTGAACTGGATCGGCTGCTCAATGTTCCCTTGGCCAATTGGCTTACCGCTCTGGATACCACCAAGTCCCGTGGACTCGTCCATCGCCTGACTGTAGGCGCCCTGGAGATGGTGGCGCGCGAGGCGTCATCGATCCTCAGCCTACTGGACATCAGGCAGATGGTGACCCGTAAGGTGGAGGAGTTCCCCCTGCCGGTAGCGGAGAAGATCATCCTCGATATCGCTGGCAAGGAGCTGGCTTACATCACCTACTTTGGCGGGCTTCTGGGACTGATTATCGGCGTCGTCCAACCGCTAATTACTCTACTCACCAGCCGTTAGCTAACCGTAGCGTCCAAACGTTCTTGAGAGAAGATGCGGCAGAGCCGCGAAGACAGATGAAGCGGATCGCCGCCGGAGGCGTGCGACCGCGAGTAGCCTGTCACCATTCTTTGAAAAGCTGTAGAATTGTAAGGAAACGAGAAAAGAGCCGACCGTATGGTCAATGTCATTAAGTTAGGTATCTAGACCATACCAACTGAAAAAGAGCGAGGTATC
>CAYOCI010000014.1:43261-55061 GCA_964402415.1 uncultured Clostridia bacterium | reverse complement strand
CCCCTCACGACGCTCTTCTTCAAATCCTGCACTTACCCTTAACTTAGTGACATTGGCCCTGTGCCTGCTCCTTCTTTCTGTGGTTGCTGCAATTACTTAGCGGGATTCTCTTGGGGGAAGACCACTTCAAGGATCTCATCGATCTCCTCTTTGCTGGGAGCATCGATGGTCATTAGCATATCGGCTCCCGTAAGGGCGGCACCACTTAGTTGGGCAAATAGATTGGCGTTCATCTGAACAGCCTCCTTCCAGTGCGTTCCATCGCACAGTTAAAGTGTAGCCCACTTTGTATGCCAAATCAATCCAAATAAGGTGAAGGTTTACGGTAGTTGCGAATGCATATTGGCATAAATTGTTATCAAGAGTCGGAACTGCATGTGTCCGACTCTTGCGAAAAGCGGGGCTGCAAACCCCTGATCTTTCAGGGGTTTGCGGCCTCTTGATCATCCAGAAAGTGGCGCAAAGAGACAGTCGTTTGGTCCCGTCAAGCCTCGACATGGATGGTTCGTGAACCGCTATCAGACGGCTTACCGTTATCCGCACGCAAAGAGACGACCCTGTTACAGGTCGTCCCTCCGTGTTGTCCTTGGTCTCAGCATTGGCCGTTGGGCTAGTCACTGGATCGCTCTACAGCGATCGTTATGCTACTGTGCCGGGGGCAGGCGGGGTGAAGGCGCGCAAAGCCAACTCAGCATCCATGGTCAGGAGCCCATTGGCGTCGCTGCCAATCCGTTTCAGACGCTTGACATGGGCGCTCATCATCGCCTCTTCTTGGACCTGTTCATCGATAAACCACTTCAGCATGCTGATGGTGGCGTGCTCTCGCTCATCGGTGGCGATATCCATCAGCTTGTAGATACGACTGGTGATGAACTGCTCGTGTTCGAGGGTCTTCTGGAAGATCTCCAACATGGAGTCGAAGTCGTTGATCGGGGTATCGATGGCGGTGAGGCGGATGCGACCATCCATCTCCTTGATGTAGTTGAAGAACTTCATGGCGTGGAAGCGCTCTTCCTCAGCCTGGACGGTGAAGAAGTTGGCGAAGCCCGGGAGATCCTCGGCATGGCAGTAGGCAGCCATGGCCAAGTAAAGGTGGGAGGAGAAGAGCTCGTGCTTGATCTGCTCATTAAGCTCAGACATCAGATGCTCACTAATCATCTTGGTGCTCCTTTCGATAATCAATACTGTTAGTCAATCTTACCACAATGTCCACGAAAAGAAAAGCCGTACTGGAAACTATCCACCAGAAACGAGTATGCCCCCATAGCCTCAGGGTATAACAGGAGCACCTACCTCCCGGTTTCCCGTTAGGCAGGTGCTCGCTTGCTTCGCTGTTCTCGCCACACTGGTGGCCTGGGGCCTTGGTGGCTTGGTGGCCTATTAGCGTATTTGTCCATTGCCGCGGATCAGATACTTGGTCGAGGTTAGCTGCTTAAGCCCAACCGGACCACGGGCGTGCAGCTTCTGAGTGGAGATCCCCATCTCCGCACCAAAGCCAAACTCACCGCCATCAGTGAAGCGTGTGGAAGCATTGAGGTAGACCGCTGCGGCGTCCACTTCATTGAGAAAGCGCTGGGCAGCGTTCAGATCCTGTGTGACGATCGCTTCGGAGTGCTTGGTGCTGTATTTGGCGATATGGGCCAGAGCCTCGTCCGCATCTGCAACCACCTTGACGGCTAGAATCAGGTCAAGAAACTCAGTTGCCCAGTCTTCGCCAGTCGCGGGCTTGGTGGCAGGGAAGAAGATGCGCACGGCTTCATCGCCACGGATCTCGACCCCTGCCGCTGAGAGCTCAGTTAGCAGCGAAGGCAATAGATCATTGGCGATGGCGCGATCGACCAACAGGGTCTCTGCCGCATTGCAGACCCCGGGACGGCTGCACTTGGCGTTGATCATGATCTGCTTGGCCATGGCCAGGTCAGCGTCCCGATGCACATAGATATGACAGTTGCCCACACCAGTTTCCAGAGTGGGGACAGTCGCTTCCCGGACGACCATCTCGATCAGTCCGGCGCCACCGCGGGGAATGATCAAGTCGAGATACTCATTCATTACCAGCATCTCGCGCACCGCCCAGCGGTCGGTGGTCTCGATCATGCCGATGGCACCCTTGGGGATCCCCGCGGCCTGGGATGCCGTAGTCAATACACCGATAATCGCCTGATTGGAGTTGATCGCCTCGGAGCCACCACGCAACAGCACGGCGTTGCCTGATTTCAGGCAGAGAGCTGCGCAGTCGACGGTTACATTGGGACGCGATTCGTAGATGATGCCGATCACACCCAGGGGCACCCGCACCTGGGTGATCTCCAGACCATTGGGCACGCGCCAGCCATGGAGAATCTCACCGATCGGGTCAGCCAGCTGCACGATCTCACGGACCGATGCAGCCATAGCACGAATACGCCCTTCATTCAGCAGCAGCCGATCGACGCGGCTCTCCGGAGTGTTGGCTTCACGCGCTTTAGCGACGTCGATGGCATTGGCGGCGATAATCGCAGCGCTGCCCTGCTCCAGAGCATCCGCCATCGCCAGAAGCGCCTGGTTCTTGGTGGCAGTGGGGAGCTGTGCCAGTATACGACTAGCCTCTTTGGCGAGCGATGCCTTCTGACGAACCTCACTCATTGGAGTCACCCCCGGATGCCTTTTGTTGTTTCCGTTCAGAAGGGTAGAAGATGGTGCCGAGGTTCTCACTTGACAGCAGGCGCGAGAGGATGCCGTCGGTACTGCTATTGGCGATGATCATACGCACACCGGCGTCACCGGTAATCCTCGCTGCTGACAGCTTGGTCACCATGCCGCCGGTACCGTTGCTACTTCCCGCGCCCCCGGCCAAGCGTTCAATCTCAGGTGTCAGGCCGACCACAGTCCGCACGATGGTCGCATTGGCGTCACGGCGTGGGTCAGCTGAGAAGAGACCGTCGATGTCACTGAGCAGAATGAGAAGATCGGCCTTGGCGACGGCAGCAACCATGGCAGACAGGGTATCGTTGTCGCCAAGCTTGATCTCATCGACGGCGACGGTGTCATTCTCATTGACGATGGGGATGACCCCATAGTCAAGCAGGGTCTGCAGTGTCGCATGGCAGTTGTTGCGCCGCTTGACACTGGTCAGGTCATCCTTGGTCAGTAGCATCTGGGCGACAGTCTTGCCATACTCGGCAAAGAGCTTCTCGTAGATCTGCATCAAGAGGCCTTGGCCAACCGCAGCGGCAGCCTGCTTGCCTGGGATGGTGGTCGGGCGTTCACTCAGGCCCAAGCGGCCGACACCAGCGGCGATGGCACCAGAGCTGACCAGGATGACCTGCAGACCACGATGGGCCAGATCCGCCGCCTGGCGAACCAGCTTCTCCATGGCCGAGAGGTTGATATTGCCATTTGGGTAGGTTAGGCTGGACGTACCTACTTTGATCACCACGCGCTTAACATCGCTCAAGTTCCGAGTTGTCGTCGCACCGTCCCCCGTCCCTACTGTGGACTGTGGGCTGTGGCCTGTGGACTCGTTCATCAATTGTCTCCCTCCTTTGCGAGGGCAGGCACCGATCGCCCCATGGATGTGCGGCCAAGCTCAGTGGAACGTTCCACTGCTGCCATGACGGCATCCATGATCGTTCCGCGGACACCGCGTTGCTCCAGTAGATGCAGCCCTG
The DNA here is from genome assembly GCA_964402415.1 of uncultured Clostridia bacterium. Classification (GTDB taxonomy): domain Bacteria; phylum Bacillota; class JAAYKD01; order JAAYKD01; family CAYOCI01; genus CAYOCI01. The sequence continues at coordinate 51,411 of CAYOCI010000014.1, read as the reverse complement.
CAATGGTCGTGCCGCCTGGAGAGGTGACCATCTCCTTCAATTCTGCAGGATGGATACCAGTCTCAAGGACCATTTTCGCCGAACCATACACCGTCTGAGCAGCCAATAGGCGTGAAGCTTCACGGGTTAGCCCGGCGCGAACGCCGGCATCGGCCAGAGCCTCGATCATCAGATAGATAAAGGCAGGGCCACTGCCAGACAGTCCAGTCACCGCATCCATCAGGTTCTCTGGGACAGTGACCAGCTCACCGAGACTGCTGAGCAGGCTGCGGACGCGCTTCTCATCCTTTAGGGTTGCGTGGCGGCCGAGGCTTAGACCGATGGCACCAGCTTGGACCAGACAGGGGGTATTGGGCATCAGGCGGACCACCCGAACGTTGCCTCCGAGACCGCTGCCCACGGCATCCGTGGTGATTCCCGCAGCGATGGTGACGACAGTACAGTCGCGTGATAGCCGACCCTTCAGTTCATCGACGACAGCAGCGAACACCTGCGGTTTGACAGCCAGAACAACCAGGTCGGCCTTGGCTACAGCGGCAGCGTTGCTCTCCATGGCGCTGACTCCTAGGTCCTTGACCAGGGCCGCCAACTTATCGCGGTGAGGGTCGCTTACGGTGATGCGTGCTGCATCCATAACTCCTGCGCGGACGATCGCTCGGACCATGGCCGAGCCCATCTGTCCGGCGCCGATAAAGGTCGCGTGCTGAACAAACTGCTCCATTTTTTAGCAACTCCTCCCAAGTAATGCAAAGACCCGGACGGCCTTACAGCCGCCGGGCAAAATCCTTTTGCTCTGAAGATCGGCCTAAACAATTACGGATACGATGGATCAACAAAACTGATCTAATTATACCTAGTCAAGGCATAAGCGACAAGCAAGCCTCAAGCCATTCTAAGGGGTCGAATTATGTCAGAATTAGAAAAACCACCCTTATGGTGAAAAGAGCATCACAAGATCACACTAATTCTCCATTGGGAAGACTGTAATCGTCCTATCATGCGTCAGACCATAGACAAAGCGAAGTGTCGCCAACGTGCTAGATTTGTGTTTCCGACATGAACCAAGCGAAAACTTTGTCAGTTCTCGTCGATTCCTATCTTTTGTTTGCTTGATAATCATGGTAAAATATAGATAATTCTGGGCTATGAACATGCTCTGGCACCGAAGACTCTGCTAGAAGGAGGGTCGTGCTCACATACCTCGGCTTTTTCGGATATTGCATGACAGAATCACGCGGGTTGTGTAAGCCTGCTGTTAATGACGCATGCACTTCCACACGGCATGCCAATTAGATCAATAAGGGGGAGGAAAACTTGTGCAGAAACGTAGGCTACTGAGTATTTTCATGACGATAGCCATGGTGTTCTTCATAGTGCCCGCGCTGACACGGCCAGCCCTGGCGGCGGATGTGTACACGTTCATCGACTTTGGCGGCATGTCCGGGTACGGCAAGCTCTCGGAAAGTGCTTCCTATCGCGACCTTACTCTGACAGCTTATGACTATGATGCCATTGAGGCTTACCCGACAGCATATCCCAACGGCGGGTATTTGTGGATTACAGGCTGTGGGTGGTCGCAGAGTGCTGGATCAAAGCATGCGCTGACCATCGAGAAAACCGACCGTTCCACATTTACCCCAACCAGCGTAGACGTAAAACTAAGTACATATCGTCCCAATGATACATCTCCTTATGAAACGGACACCTTCAGAGTAAAGGGTTATAATGCTTCCGGCGGGGTAATTGCCTCTCTGGATTTCGAAGGTGTTACCACTCTTAGCACTGTTACTGTTGATTTTTCGAGCTTTGGGAATGTCTCTAAGATCGAATTTAGCTTGGACTATAATGATTTTGGAATCGCAAATTTGGTGCTTGGCTCGCCCAACACTCCCCCAGCCCTCACAAGCATCAACACGCTGACTGGTGCGTCGGAGGACACGGCGCATACAATCAGCTATGATGCATTAAAGGCTGCATGCGATGCGGTCGATACTGACGGCGATCCCATCAGCTTCCGGGTGGAGTTAGTCACATCGGGGACCCTGACAAAGGGTAGCACACCTGTAACGACGGGGAGTACCACGCTGGCAACCGGTGAGAGCTTTGTTTGGACGCCGGCGGCCAACGCAAACGGTGTGCTAAACGCCTTCACCACAAGCGCCTATGACGGCAAGGCCGCTTCCGCTTCGGCAGTGCAGATAAAGGTCAATGTCGCGGCGGTCGACGACTCGCCGGTGGGCAAGCCCACCATCTCCGGCGTAACTGTCGTTGGTCAGACGCTGACCGTCTCGACAACCGGTATCTCCGACGCGGACGGCCTTGGGACATTCTCCTATCAGTGGCAGGTGTCGGACGACGGCTCGACTGGCTGGGCCGCCATCGCAAGCTCAAGCGACATCACCCACACCGTAACCCTAGGCGAGGCAGGCAAACATGTCCGCGCCGCGGTTTCCTACACGGACGGCGGCGGCACGACGGAAACCGTCTACAGTGACGCGTTCGGCCCCAACAAAGCCACCCAGGCGGCGCTTATCTATGCAGACATTGCCAAGACCTATGGCAACGTTGCGTTTGTGCACACAGTATCCGGCGGCAGCGGAACAGGAGCCGTAACCTATTCTTCCAGCGACACGTCCGTCGCAACGATTGCCAATGACGGACAGGTAACGATCCATAAGGCTGGCGCGACGACGCTTACCGCGACCAAGGCGGGAGATGCCACATACATGGAAGCGTCCGCTACCTGTTTCCTTTCGGTGGACAAGGCGGTACTGACCGCAACTGTGAGCGATGCTTCCAAGACCTACGGCGACTTGAACCCGGCTTTCACAGTCAATGTGACCGGCTTTGTCAACGCCGAGACAGCAGGAACGGCGGTGGGCTATATCGCACCCACGGCAAGCTGTGCGGCGGATACGACCACCGACGCCGGAACGGTGCAGATTACGCTCAGCGGCGGCTCAGCCACGAACTATGCGTTCAACCTCTCCGCTCCAGGAACGCTGACTATTACCCCGGAAACCTTATCGCTTGGGACGGTGACAGCCAGCAGTAGACCATACACCGGCAATACGAACGGCAGCGGAACAGTCACCCTTCTTGGCGTAATCAACGGTGATGTTGTCACAGCGACGGGAACCTTTACCTTTGCCGATAAAGCGGTGGGAACCGGTAAGACAGTCAACGTAAGCGGTATTATGCTTGGCGGAGCCAAGGCGAGTAACTATACTCTCGACAGCACAGGCACAAATACGACCGCAGATATCACCGCTAAATCAGTCTCTATCGGTTCGGTGACCATTTCTGATAGGGTTTACGATGGAACGGTGACCGCGCAGATTATCGCGGCAGGTCTCTCCGGTGCGGTCGAGGGTGACGACCTTGTGGTGGATTACTCTTCCGCGACGGCCGCATTCGATACGGCGAGCGTTGGCGACGGAAAAACGGTTAACGTCACGGGGCTTTCCCTTAAGGGAAGTGACAAGGACAATTACACGCTTGCCAGCGGCTCATTTACCACAACCGGTACGATTATCAACACTCCCCCAGCCCTCACAAGCATCAACACGCTGACTGGTGCGTCGGAGGACACGGCGCATACAATCAGCTATGATGCATTAAAGGCTGCATGCGATGCGGTCGATACTGACGGCGATCCCATCAGCTTCCGGGTGGAGTTAGTCACATCGGGGACCCTGACAAAGGGTAGCACACCTGTAACGACGGGGAGTACCACGCTGGCAACCGGTGAGAGCTTTGTTTGGACGCCGGCGGCCAACGCAAACGGTGTGCTAAACGCCTTCACCACAAGCGCCTATGACGGCAAGGCCGCTTCCGCTTCGGCAGTGCAGGTAAAGGTCAACGTCGAACCGGTCAACGACGTGCCGGTGGGCACGCCCACCATCTCTGGCGTAACTGTCGTCGGGAAGACGCTGACCGCCTCGACAACCGGTATCTCCGACGTAGACGGCCTTAGGTCATTCTCCTATCAGTGGCAGGTGTCGGACGACGGCTCGACCGGCTGGACCGCCATTGTAGGTTCGAGCGACATCACCTACACAGTGACCTTGGATGAGGCGAGCAGATATATCCGCGCCGCGGTTTCCTATACGGACGGCGGCGGCACGACGGAAACCGTATACAGCGACGCGGTCGGCCCCAACAAAGCCACCCAGGCGGCGCTTATCTATGCAGACATTGCCAAGACCTATGGCAACGTTGCGTTTGTGCACACAGTATCCGGCGGCAGCGGAACAGGAGCCGTAACCTATTCTTCCAGCGACACGTCCGTCGCAACGATTGCCAATGACGGACAGGTAACGATCCATAAGGCTGGCGCGACGACGCTTACCGCGACCAAGGCGGGAGATGCCACATACATGGAAGCGTCCGCTACCTGTTTCCTTTCGGTGGACAAGGCGGTACTGACCGCAACTGTGAGCGATGCTTCCAAGACCTACGGCGACTTGAACCCGGCTTTCACAGTCAATGTGACCGGCTTTGTCAACGCCGAGACAGCAGGAACGGCGGTGGGCTATATCGCACCCACGGCAAGCTGTGCGGCGGATACGACCACCGACGCCGGAACGGTGCAGATTACGCTCAGCGGCGGCTCAGCCACGAACTATGCGTTCAACCTCTCCGCTCCAGGAACGCTGACTATTACCCCGGAAACCTTATCGCTTGGGACGGTGACAGCCAGCAGTAGACCATACACCGGCAATACGAACGGCAGCGGAACAGTCACCCTTCTTGGCGTAATCAACGGTGATGTTGTCACAGCGACGGGAACCTTTACCTTTGCCGATAAAGCGGTGGGAACCGGTAAGACAGTCAACGTAAGCGGCATTATGCTTGGCGGAGCCAAGGCGGGTAACTATACCCTCGATAGCACGAGCACAACTACAACCGCAGATATCACCGCTAAGTCAGTCTTGATCGGTTCGGTGACCATTTCCGATAAGGTTTACGACGGAACGCTGACCGCGCAGATTACCACAGCAAGTCTATCCGGTGCGGTCGAGGGTGATGACCTCGCGGTGCATTTCTCTTCCGCGACGGCCGCATTCGATACGGCGAGCGTTGGCAACGGAAAAACGGTTAACGTCACGGGGCTTTCCCTTAAGGGAAGTGACAAGGACAATTACACGCTTGCCAGCGGCTCATTTACCACAACCGGCAGGATTGTGAACGCTGGCACGGTACTGGCGCCCACGGCCAGCGCTGCCGACGGGGCGGTTCTGCCTGGCACAGAAGTGACATTATCCTGCGGTACCAGCGGCGCTGTGATCTATTACACGACGGACGGCAGTACTCCGACGACTGGCAGCACGCTCTATTCCGGCGCAATCACCATCAACGCACCGACGACAATCAAGGCAATTGCCGTAAAGACGGGAATGGAAGACAGCGGCATAATGAGTGCTACCTACACCATTACGCCTGAGGTTACGGCGCATAACATAACCGAGCTGCAAACCTATCTTGCTTCACCGTATGTTTCGACCATCAATCTTGTTTCTGGCGTCCAGTATACTTACGACGGCGGAACAGTCACGCGGGCGGTGACCATCAACGGCAACGGCGCGACGATCAAGGTCGAGACGGGCATTGAGGATGTCATTGTGAAAAAGGACGGCAATGCTGTCACAGGACCAGTATTCTTCGCGGTTCAGGGCGGCGATCTGACCATGAAGAACTTGACGCTCCAAGACGATGCAACGCGTATCCTCGCCGTGATCAACGTGAAGACAGGCGGGACACTCCTGCTGGACGGCGTAACCTTTGCCGGGTTCTTTGCCAACAGATCCGACGACCCAACCCCGACAGGTCCCAATATGAACGGCAGCCACAACAACTTTGGTGTCCACGCCGAACCGGGGGCGCTCTCCACGACGGTCACCAACTGCACCTTCGGCGCATCCAACTCATTTAGGAATGCCGTCGCCATCCGCAACGGCACGGCGCTCATCACCAACAATACGTTTGTCGGGACCGCTACCCCTGCAAGACAAAACCAGACCGATGGCTTTGAGTATGCCGTCTATCTCTATGGCGGTAACTGCACGGTCAGCGGCAATGATATCAGCGGCTATGACAGTATTCTCACGACCCTGGGGTATCACAGTGCGGGGATCTCCGCCTGTCCGTACTACGAACTAACCGCCACCGTAAGCGGGAATAGGCTGCACGATAACGCACGCGGTATCGATGCCACGGGTGCATGGCTTACGTATTCGTATCCGGCGGGCGTCGAGATGAACGGTGTGAGGTTGAGCACGAGTGAAGCGGCGTTCACTGTCGGTCAAGCGCTGAGAGCCGCCAACACGTTCTCAGGCAATGCCGGCGGAGATATCGTGCTGTCACAGGATCAGAACGACTACTATGTCGATGCGACCATGGGGGTCGAGTATGGGCCGCCGATCTATTTTGATCCGTTCTTGAGATCCCAAAGCACGAACAGCACAGGCGCCACTCTCAGCTTTGACACAGGCACATTGGCACGGGTGTTGACTCGCAACGCGCAAGCCTTGGGCATGGAGCTTTCGGGGGACAATGGGGCGACATGGAGAGCCGCCCAGATCACGGGAACGCTCAGTTCCTCTTCGACATCCGTGACGGTCGATCTGGCCTCCGGTCAGACCTATCTGCTCCGTGCGGTGGTGACGATCCGCGCCAAGACCAGACCGTATGGTTCCACCGAAGAAGTGGACGCTGATATCATCGGCTACTCCAATGCCGTCAGTGTCACGATCGAGTCCGGAGGCGATCCCGGCGACGGTTCCGGTTCTCCTGGCAGCCCCACCACCGGAACGCCGAGCGGGGGGACAACTACCCCCGGGACCCCTTCCACCGGAACCCCTGGCGGCAACCCAAGCACCCCTGGCTCCTCTAATGGAACCTCTGGCGGCGCCGTAGTGATGGTCAATGGCGAGACGGAAACGGCCGGGACAGCCCAAACGACCACTGGCTCGGACGGCAGAACCACCACGACCGTGACCGTGGACCCCGAAAGGCTGACAGCTCTGCTCGCGGCCGAGCAGAGTGGCGCCGCGGTGGTTATACCTGTCGTGGGCGATGCGGATGTGACGGCGGGTATTCTGACCGGTGAGCTGATCAAGAGCATGGAGACCAAAGACGCAACACTGACGGTGCAGACAGAGACTGGTACCTATACAATACCTGCGGCGGAGATCAATATCGGAGCAGTAGCGCAGCAGTTTGGCATGAACGTAGCGCTGCAGGATATTACGGTCGCCATCAGTATTGCCGAACCGTCCGAAGAGATGACCAGGGTGGTGGAGAACGCTGCCGAGGATGGAGGCTTTACGATCATGCTTCCGGCAGTGAACTACACCGTCACCTGCAGCCATGACGGTCAGACGGTCAACGTCAGTGGCTTTAACGCCTATGTGGAGAGAACGATAGCAATTCCTGATGGCGTTGATCCCGCGAAGATCACCACAGGTATCGTCGTCGATCCGAACGGCACAGTTCATCATGTGCCAACCAAGGTTACGGTCATCAACGGTAGGTACTACGCGGTCATCAATAGCCTGACGAATAGCACCTACTCCGTCATTTGGAACCCAATTGAGTTCTCCGATGTGAACGACCATTGGTCAAAGGCGTCGGTCAACAATATGGGTTCAAGAATGGTCGTGAACGGAGTTGGTGGCGACCTTTACGATCCTGACGGGGAGATGACCCGCGCCGAGTTCGCCGCAGTTATGGTGAGGGCGCTGGGACTGGAGCCTAAAGCCGGAGCCAGCGGCTTCAGTGACATTACGGCGGCTGATCCGTATGCCGGCTACATCAAGACAGCCACTGACTATGGTATCATCAAGGGTTACCCCGATGGAACTTTCGGTCCCAATGATACCATCACCCGCGAGCAGGCCATGGCGATGATGGTGCGGGCGATGGACATTACTGGGCTGAACAGCAACTTGTCTGGAGGCGCAAGCAGTCTATTAGTTGAAGTGTATAGCGATAGTGCAGCAGTGTCGGACTATGCATATGACAGCATAGCCATATGCCTTAAGGCAGGGGTTGTATCCGGAAGAGGGAACAACACACTGGCGCCAACGGCTTATGTAACACGGGCCGAAGTGGCAGCCATGGTTGAACGACTGCTGCAAAAATCGGGG
>CAYOCI010000014.1:25415-43251 GCA_964402415.1 uncultured Clostridia bacterium | reverse complement strand
TCTAGCGATTTGGTGGGGAAGGGATCATCGACGATCTCTAAGTAAGAGGAGGTGCCCGGTTGTTGCTGTGCTTGCATAGCAACAACCGGGCACGTTCTGTAAGACTAGCATAGTGAACGAACAAACTCGATCACTAAGGCCTTTTCCAACAGTCCCATTAGTGGCGAAAGGATCTCATCCGAAATGAAGACCAACAACACGCGTGTTGTCGCTCTTACTGGTGCCGGTATCTCGGTCAGCGCCGGTATTCCCGCTTTCGATACATCTTGGCGGGGGATGCCTGTGCGCGATATCCTAACCAGGGAGTTCGCCAACCACTATCCGGATCTCTACGCTGCCTTTCACCAGGAGATCACTGCCTGGATGGAGAAGCAACCGAGCAAGGCTCACTATGCGTTAGCTGCGGCTGATATCCCGATTGTGACCCAGAATGTCGACATGCTCCATCAGCGTGCAGGCTCAAGCCATGTCCTCGAGCTGCATGGCAATCTCCGGGACGGGATCGTGCTCTTTGGCGACAATATCAGGCATTGGTGGGAGTCGGTCGAGCTGATTGGCTCTGCTACACACCTGCTGGTGATTGGTTGCAGCCTCTATGCCCGTCCGGCTGGCGATCTGCCTGCCATGGCCGAGCAGAACGGTGCACGCGTGATCTTCATGAACGAGGATGCCGATCGACAGGTGCCGGATTGGCTTCACAGACATCTGTAGTAACGTACTTCGCCGCGAATATCAGTCTTGTCCGAAATGGGCATTGACTCCACAGCCTGTGATCTGGTATTCTGGCCACACAGTTGCATAAGATACCTCATCCCTGGGGGGTGAGGTAGAGGCGCGAACGACCAAGAGTAGGCAGACCGAGGGGGGTCAACCCTGTGACGTCTGCTTGAAAGGGGTCTTCGCCGAAGTCCAGGCTGGTGACCACCGCCTGAGGCTGGGTCGGCAGTTAAGAACTGCCGGACTGTCATCTGCGCTCGCCCGATCGCAGATGGAGAGCTATCTCACTTGGGGCAAGAGGGAGGGGTCGGTGTACCGTTTCCACGGGACAACGCGCCAACAGGCCTCTGTTTGGCGCTATTTTTATACCCATTTTTGGGTCACTGATGGTACTCGGATTACCGGTGCTAATCTTAACAACTGAAAGGTCGTGCACATGATGCCCAGAAACAACCACGCTACCACCTCACCTAGCATCTCCTTTGCCAGAGCAGTTGCTCTGCTGAGTGTTTCGCTAGCTTGTCTAGTCGTCGGTTTGGTATACCTGAAGCTGCCTTCGACCATCACGCTCATTCTGACTGGCTCCCTGTCCGCCTGCCTATTGGTCTTCTGGGGTATCTCTTGGGACCGGATTCAGGCTGACATCGTTGCCAATCTTGCCTCGATCATGGTCCCGATTCTGATACTCTTGGCTGTGGGGATGTTGATCGGCATCTGGATCCAGGCCGGGATCGTCCCCCTCCTGATCTACCATGGGCTTAGGCTTCTGTCGCCAGGCATCTTCTTGGTCGTTACTGCCCTGATCTGTGCGGTGATGTCGCTGGCTACCGGGACTTCCTGGGGGACGGCGGGCACCATGGGAATCGCCTTGATGGGCGTCGCTACCGGCCTAGGAATTCCTGCACCCATGGCGGCCGGCGCAGTCATTGTGGGCGCAATCTTTGGGGACAAGCTGTCACCGCTATCGGATACCACTATCCTTGCTCCAGCCATGAGCGGGGTCGAGGTGATGGATCATGTTAAGCATATGCTCTGGACCACCGTTCCGAGCTTCTTGGTCTCGCTGGGGTTGTATGCCTACTTGGGTGCAGGTTACTCTGGGCAGATCCTACCGACCAGCCTCGACAGCATCCTCAGCCTACTGTCTAAGTCGTTTGTGCTCAGCCCCGTCCTGCTGTTGCCCCCGGTGTTGGTGATCTTCCTGATTTTGATGAAGTGGCCAACTCTGCCGACCTTCTTCGTCGGCATTGTCACTGCAGTGGTGTTAGCCATGGTGGTCCAGGGTGATAGCATCGTTCAGGTCGCCAAGGCCATGAATGGTGGCTTTACCACCAAACTTGGTCTCGAGGTGGTGGACAAGATGCTCATGCGAGGTGGTCTGCAGAGTATGTTGGGCTCGGTAGCTCTGATCATCGGCTCCGTAGTCTTCGGGAGCCCGCTGCAGACCGCTGGTGTCTTTGAGGCGCTGGTCACACGCATTGAGAGCTGGGCCACCTCGCAGCGCCGAGTGGCGCTGTCTGGTATTGGGCTCCATTCGCTGCTCTTTCTGGTCATCGGTAGCTATTATGTTACCTTCGCCATCGTCGGACCGCTCTTGAAGGGGCTCTATAACAAAAAGGGGTTGGATGGAACCAACCTTTCTAGAACCCTCGAAGATACCGGAACCGCCTTGGCGCCGCTCGTTCCCTGGTCGGTCACTGGCGTTTACATGGCCACAACCCTATCAGTGCCAACCGGTCAATACTGGGCCTACGCCCCCATGCTCTATCTCGGGATTGTCTTCGCGATCTTCTATGCTGCAACTGGGATTGGCATGGCAAAAGTGAAGGGTCAGGGTATGAGACACCCAGGAAGCCCTAGTGTTGCTCAAAGGTCTTAGCAGCGTAAGTAGCGAAAATCAGGACTGAAGCTAGTTCAAAACCGGTTAGCCTTACTGCCCAGACGACGTGCCATGCCAGCCAGTTGGCGGGTGTCATCACCCCACTGCGGGCGGCGGGCTATGGGCTACAGGCATTTCATGTGGAGGTGTTATTGGTGAATCAAGAGCGACTGCGGGAACTGTGGCTGAAGCTCATCTCGCTTCCCAGTGTCCTACCCAATGAAAAAGTCTTGGGAGATCACCTTACCCAGTATCTCGAAGCCATGGGGCTTAGTGTTCAGACCAGCTGGATCGGTCCCACCTCGCCCTGCTTGGTGGCTACCCTGAAGGGCAGCCTTGGCGACGGTCCATCGCTTCTCTTGACCGGTCATATGGATACCATTCCGGTGGTGGAAGGTTGGGCTACTGATCCGTTCACCCCGGTGGTGGATGGCGACAAGGTCTACGGCCTGGGAGCCATGGACATGAAAGGCGGTCTAGCTGCCATCTGCGAGACCTTTCAGAGCTTGATCGAGCAGGGAGCTCCCTTTCGTGGCGAGCTGAAGCTGGCCTTCGTTTCCGATGAAGAAGGAGGGTCCAGGGGCACTTACCATCTGATCCAAGAAGGGCTAAAGGCCGACATGGCTATCATGGCCGAGTGCCGCTACCACAACGCTGCCATCGGTTTCCGTGGGCGCTATGGCGTGCGTGTGGTGGTCAAGGGGGTCGCGGCCCACGCCAGCCGTTATCCGCAGGCCGGCGTTAATGCCATTATCGACGCGGCCCGCCTGGCTCAGGAGCTGGAGAAGCTGCCGACCAAAGTCCACCCTCAGATGGGTGGCGGAACCTGTCTCGTTCGGCAGATCGAGGGCGGTACCCGCCAGACGATCACCGTGGCAGATCGGTGCGAGATCTACTTCGATCGCTATGTGGTACCGGGGGAGGATCAGGCCTTTGTGATCGATCAGGTCCGCGATCTGGCGGAACGAATGGGCATGGGCGATCGTGTCGAGGTTGATATGGTGCCCAGGAGCACACCGTATATGGAGCCCTTCGCCATTCCCGAAGATCATCCACTGGTGGAAGCGCTGGCCAAGGCCTACTCAGAGCTCGAGCAACAGCCGTTGGCCTTCGAATACGACCCATCCATCTGCGATGCCAATTACCTCGTTGCCCTCGCCGGCATCCCGACCGTCACCTTTGGACCATCGGGACAAGGGTTGCACGGCCCGAACGAGTATGGCCTGTGGTCGCAGGTTAGGGGAGCGACGAAGATCTACCTGCAGGTCGTCAAGGATCTGTTGAGGTAGCAATACAGGGGAATGAGATAGGCATCCCCGCCAGATGACTCAACTATTTCACCAGGTACTCCTTAATAGTCTTCTATGAAGGGGTTACCTGGTCTTTTCCTTGTTGCCGACATGTAAACACGATTGACGCCTCATCGGAACGAGTATCATATCGCCTTTGGGGCATCGGATGGGGAATAGTGCTCAGACTATAAGCTAACAGTTCCTACGATGCAGGGGTGTGCGAAACATAGTTCCAATGGGGCCTCAAGCTCTACATAGAATGGGTCTCGTTCTTGAGGAGGCAGAGACATGGATAGCGCTTCACCGGAAGTAGCGGTGTTAAGGGTGACACGGTGGCCCAGAGATACCATAGCGGCAGGTCGTCGTCATAGCGTTGGTCTCAGATCGGACGGAACGGTGACGGCTGTGGGTGATAGTAGATACGGCCAATGTGGCGTAAGCGGCTGGCGCGATATTGTGGCGGTCGCAGCTGGCAATGTTCATATGGCGACGAACACGGGTAATGCTCTCATACCGTCGGTCTCACGTCAGACGGCTTGGTGGTGGCTGTGGGTTGGAATAAGCATGACCAATGCGATGTAAACGACTGGCACGATATTGTGGCGATTGCCGCGGGTTGGCGACGTACCGTCGGTCTACGATCAGATGGCACGGTTGTGGCTGTGGGGCGAAGTAATGAAGGCCAATGCAATGTCAGTGGCTGGCGTGATATAGTGGCAGTCGCGGCGGGTGACTGGCATACCGTCGGTCTGAGATGGGATGGCACAGTTGTGGCTGTGGGCAATAATCAGTATAGCCAATGCAATGTAAGCGGATGGCGCGACATAGTGGCGGTAGCGGTGGGTTACCTTCATACCGTTGGTCTTACAGCGGACGGCGATGTGGTGGCTGTGGGGCGAAATAATGAAGTCCAATGCAATGTAGGTGGCTGGCGTGACCTGGTGGCGGTCGCGGTGGGTAGTAATCACACCGTCGGCCTCAAATCGGACGGTACTGTGGCGGCTGTGGGTTGGAATGAGCACGGCCAATGCAATGTAAGTGGCTGGCGCGATATGGTGGCGGTCGCGGCGGGTTGCGCCCATACTATCGGCCTCAAATCGGATGGCACAGTGGTTGCTGTGGGTGATAATGAATACGGCCAATGCGATGTGAGCGGTTGGCATGACATCCGACTGCCCGCAATGAGCCTTGAGTCTTGACATAAGTAGACCTCGCGGTCACCGGTGGCCCTTTGGGAGAAGGCCTGCACGGCCCCAACGAGTACGGGCGTGGTCTCAGGTGAAAGGGGCGACCGGAAATCTAACTACAGAGCGTCACTAATGGGCTAAGAAAAGGCATCCCTCGCGCGAGGGATGCCTTTCGACATCTGTCCGGAGAGCAGGCGCCAGTGGCTCCTCACCCTTCCTTCATTCAAACAGCCTGACCACCATATCGCCGCGCACGTAAGTGAGCGTGCGAAGCGTCCAGTCGGAAGTTTTGAGATATCCATACTCGCCCGTATGGAACCGGACGGCGTTATAGCTGTAGGCTCCAAGCTCCGTCGTATCGATAACTTGCTCGATCGGGACAAAACCGCTGCGAGCGTGCGGAAACTGGCTGAGTAGCCCAAACCGATCGCTCATGCGCTCGAAAGCCGTCTCCCGCAGGGTATTGTCCGACACGGTATAGACGTACATAGTCTTGCTGCTCATCCGGTGGAGTTGCACAGTGTTACCATCTGTACTGACCGTGACATCGCAGTAATTGTCACCTTGGGTGGCGGTACAATCGAGCGGTTTCAGGTCGAGGCTGCGCATGATCTGACGCGAGCTGAGGTCATAGACAAACAGCCCGAAATAGTCATGGAAGATCAGCCTATCGCCTGAAGCGTAATCCAGCTCTACCATGCCAACACCGATGCTCTGTTCCGGCGACCAGTGGGCAGCAAGAGGTTCGAGCTTGGTCTGCGGTACTGCATGGGGCGTAAGCCCTTGCCCTCCACCGCCGGTACCAAGACCAACGACTGCGTACATCCCGTCGCCCAAATGCTTGACCCTGATCTCCAGATAATTGTCGGGCCAGGCTCCCTTGCCCTTGGCGCCGCGCGCCGGATTCATGTAGCCATCGCTATCGGTCACAAAGTCGTAGTTGAGCGCTACGCAGAACTCATTACGATCGCCGGCCAAGACTGATGCACGGTTTAACTGATACGACGCGATACGCTCACTGATCGGCGTCTTCTCACTCATCTGCAAGGTCATATACTGGTCTAAGGCGGTAATCCCAAGCTTGACTAGATCAGTTTCATTGGATGAAAAGGTCAGATGCTGATCAGACTGTACCGGCTCAGCCGTGCTCCGCAAGGGGTTAGCAAGCAGCCCAGTCCCGATCACTGTAACAGCGATGATTGCTACCACCATTATCCATAGCGTAGGCTTTTTGTAGTTCAGCACGTTCGTGATCCTCCCCCTCACGCTCCCTTCGCCAAAGGCGAGTGGGCTTCCGCTGATCATCCGTTTCCCGGCGGCAAGGGACAGAAGTGACCTTGCATAGGAGCGTCTGATCTCGCCGCCCATCGCCTGGATGACCCGTTCATCGCAGGAGAGCTCCATATCCGTGCTCATTAGCATGAACGCGGTCCACACAAGGGGGTTAAACCAATGAACGGAGAGCGTGATGAAGGAGAGGAGCTTAACGAGATGGTCCCAGCGACGGATATGCGTCTGTTCGTGAAGCAGGATATAGCGTCGTTGCTCTGGGCTCAAACCGACCGGGATGAATATCCTTGGCCGGACGATGCCGAGCACAAAAGGTGTTCCTAGATTCTCGACCTCGTAGGCGTTACCCTCGGAGAGTACAGCCCCACGTAGCCGTCGCCTAAGTAGGGCAATGGACACGACGCTGTAAAGCAACATGGCGACCGCACCAATCAGCCAGAGATAGCTGCCGAAGAGCAACCACACTTGTGAGTGGTAGGCCTCAGTCGTGATCAGATATCCACCCGTCGTCTTGCCTAGATGCACGGTAACAGCCCCAATACCGCCATTGGCCGCATCGCCGATTGACTCAACAGCCGCGCCAAGAGCGGAGACAAAGGATACGCTCTCACCCAAAGCGACTGTTGGCGGGATCAGCTGCGCCGTGAATGGGATCAGACTGAACATGCTCTCGAACGAGAACGGGAGGACAAGACGGAAACCCACTACCGACCAAAGCGCATATGAGATCGCTCTCGGCGCCTTTTTGAGTGGGAACCGAACCATCAGCACGAAAATGATGACATAGCTGGCGGTCAGGCTCATGTTCAGAACGGTACGAAACACATTCTCCATCGTCACTCATCCCTATGCTCGTCAATAAGTCTCTTTAGTTCAGCAACCTGATCATCGCTGAGTCTGCTACCGCCGATAAATGCGGCCAGAAACTTTGGCAGCGATCCGCCGAATGCGTCCTCGACAAATCGTCTGATCTGCTTGGCGTAAAACTCATCCTTCCTGACCAGAGCTGAGACGACTGCATTCTGATTCTGAAAGATCCCCTTATCACATAGGTTCTTCAGTACTGTATAGGTCGTGGATTTCTTCCATTCCATCTCTTTTTCACACAGCTTCACCAGCTCGCCCGAGCCAAGTGGCTCATGTTGCCAAACCAGATCGGCAAATCTCGTCTCGCTCTGTGACAGTCGGCATTCTCTCACGGCAACTCCTCCTTAGTCTATATGTTATAGACTTCGGTTTTAGTCTATACTTCATAGACCTTTTTGTCAATATGAGGGAATGTCAATCTGCTACTCCGTCAAATGGCCCGGTGAGTGACGTAAAAGCACCAGCGGGTAGACCTCTGGTGCTTCGGTGCTCTATTCTGATCGCTATGATGTCCGTAGCCTACTTCCTTGTCAGCTCCATGAACTCATCCAGATCCGCCAAGCCAACGTCGATGGCGCTCTGCCAGAAGGCGGACTTGGTCAGATCGGCACCGAGGTGGCGCTGAGCCAGTTCCTCAACGGTCATGCGACCGGTGTCACGCAGCAGCTCGATATACTTGTCTTCGAAGCTCGGGCCCACTTGCAGGGCACTGGAGTAGACTCCGGCACTGAACAGATAACCGAAGGTGTAGGGGAAGTTGTAGAAGGGGACCCCCGTCCCATAGAAGTGACCCTTGGAGGCCCAGAAGTGCGGATGGTAGAGATCCAGGGCATCGCGATAGGCTTCCTTCTGGGCCTCGACCATCAGTTCGTTGAGGCGTTTGACACTGACCAAGCCGCGCTTGCGCTCTTCGTAGAAGCGGGTCTCGAACAGGAAGCGGGCGTGGATATTCATCAACATAGCGACAGCCCGCTGCAGCTTGTCGTCGATGAGCGAGATCCTCTCATCCGTGCTCTTGGCGTTCTTAGCGGCGGCATCGGCTACGATCATCTCGGCAAAGGTGGAAGCCGTTTCAGCCACATTCATGGCGATCTGCTGGTTCATCATCGGCATATCGCGCATTACCCAGCCGTGGTAGCCGTGGCCAAGCTCATGCGCGAAGGTCGCCACATTGCCCATGGTTCCAGAGAAGGTGGTGAAAATGCGTGTCTCGCCTAGTTCGGGCAGATCAGTGCAGAAGGCACCGGGTCTCTTGCCGGGTCGGTCTTCGGCCTCAACCCAGCGCTTGCTGATCGCCATGGCAGCCCAGTCGGCCATCTTCGGGCTGAAACGGCCAAACTGTTCGATGATGAAATTGGCTGCATCGTCGTAGCTGACTTTGCTCTCGGAGTGACCGATCGGCGCGCCGATATCGTGCCAGCCCATACGGTCGAGGCCCAGCAACTGCTGTTTGCGTCTCAGGTAGGCGACGACGCGCCCCTTGTTCTGGTTGATCGTCCCCCACATGGCGTCGAGAGTCCCCGCCGTCATGCGGTTCATGTTCAGCGGTTCCTTGAGGACATCATCCCAACCACGATGGCGATAGAGGTTGATGCGGTAGCCTGCCAGATGGTTGAGGGATAGCGCGCAGTACTCTGCCTCACGCCCCCAGGACTCTTCCCAGCTGGCAAAGAGCTGGTCGCGGAACTCGCGGTTGCCATCCGAGAGACGGTTGGCTGCCTGACCGGCGGAGAGGCGGATCTCTTCACCATTGTCTTGAGCGGGGATCGTGATGCGGCTGACCACTAGACTGTAGAGGTCGGGCCAACCATGATAGCCATCGACCGACAGGCTATTGACCAATGTCTCCTGCGCAGTCGGCATTTTCTCGCTGGCATTGCGCCGGCGTTCGTTGAGGTTGAAGGTCAAGGGCTTTACTTCATCCAGGCTAAGCAGCTGATCCCAGCCCTGGTCGCCCAGACTCAGCAGATGCTTATCCAAGTGAGTGAGGACAGAAGCATAGGCACCCAAGAGCTGCTGACAGCGGCCAGCCAAGACGCGTGCCTGTTGATCATGAACATTCTCAGCCAGCAAACAACCCACGAAAGCCTCGGCCTGTATCAGGCGGCTGCCAAGCTTCTGTACCTTGGCCAGAAGATCGGTCACGGTGGCGTTATCAGGGGCCACGATCGTACTCACCTGTGCCGCCAGCGCCTTCAGGTCCGCTTCAATGGCGTCGAGATAATCGCGGTATGCGGTGGAACTGCTCCCGCCAGGGAAGACAGACTCCAGGTCCCAGGTGGGGTTAAGGTTTTTGAGCATGCGTGCACCTCGCCTTTCGGGTGAAATCAACGGTCGAATATGCTCCTTCCTTTCGCCACAGGATGGGAAAAACCTCCTCGGGAGCGGATTTGCTGAGGCTGTGGTATCAGTGGGTCGCATGTTTGGTCAAGCCACGCCCGTTTCTCCGATATAAGAATTAGTTATTCAACCAGACTTAAGTAGCATCTCCGAACTTAATAGCTGGGGGTTTCCTTTTCCACGGAAGGATTTGCATTGACGACAGTAAATATAGAATAGGTTATTATTTCCGGTGATTCTGCTATGGAACCATTGGATGACAATGCATGCGTATATCCGGCAATACGGAGGTAGAAATATGAAAGCCAAATACATTCTCCGGAGGCTATCCATCATCATTCCAACATTTTTCGGCATTACCGTTCTCGCCTATCTCATCTCCTCGATGGCACCGGGCAGCCCACTGGACGCGCTGTTAGCTGATCCGCATATCACTCCAGCGGAGATCGAGCGGTTACGAGTACAACTAGGGCTTGATCAATCGGTCTTTGTCCAGTACTTTGGCTGGCTAAAGCAGTTTCTTGGCGGGAACCTCGGCTTTTCCTTCAAGACGCAGCGGGCCGTATCAACCATGATCATTGAACGTCTGGGTCCAACTCTGGTGCTCGCTCTGTCATCAGTGATTCTATCACTCGTGGTCTCACTACCACTGGGGATCATGGCTGCATCCAAACCATATTCGATACTCGACTACACATTCTCGGGGCTTTCCTTTCTGATGGCAGCAACTCCAAACTTTTTCGCAGGCCTAGCCTTGATCTATATTTTCGCGGCTGTTCTCAAGGTCCTGCCCACCGGTGGGATGTATGACTCGTCAGGTGTGCGAAACGTCGGCATGCTGCTCAAGCACCTGATACTGCCAACGCTGGTTCTGTCATTTCAGCAGATCGGCAGCTGGATACGCTACATGCGCGGCAGCATGCTGGAAGTCATGCAGGAAGAGTACATCCGTACTGCCCGCGCCAAGGGGTTGCGCCACACCATGGTCATCCTCAAGCACGGCCTGAAGAACGCCCTCATCCCAGTTGTCACCGTGGTGGGCATGTCAGTGCCCTCGCTGGTAGGGGGAGCGGTGGTGACGGAACAGATCTTCGGCTGGCCAGGAATAGGGTCTCTGATGGTGCAGTCAATTGGTGCTCGAGATTATCCGGTGATCATGGGGATTACCGTTGTGGTTGCGGCGGTTGTGCTAATAGCCAACCTGATCACGGATCTGGTCTATGGGATCCTTGATCCTAGGATCAGCTATAGTTGATTAACACGACGGAGATGAGAGTATTGCAGCAAAAGCAGCAAGAGAGGCACGCGTCCTATTTCACCGACGCTTTCGAGAGGTTCCGAGCGCATAGGCTGGCGTTGTTCGGCCTTGGCGTACTGATCGTCCTCCTAATTGTAGTTACCCTTGTGCCCATGATCGTTAAGCTGGACCCTTACAGCTCTGACCCACTTGCCTTCGGTGCCCGACCAAGTGCGGTTCACATCCTTGGCACGGACGCTGTCGGGCGCGATCTACTTGCGCGGATGATCTATGGCGGACGGACTTCGCTGTTCGTAGGTCTGGCTTCCACCCTGATCAGTCTGCTGATCGGGGTGCCCCTCGGACTTCTCGCGGGTTACTACCGAGGTTGGCTTGAGACGGTTGTCATGCGAGTTGCGGATGTGTTCATGTCGTTTCCGGCCATGATTCTAATCCTGGTGCTCGTGGCAGTCGTAGGCCCATCAGTATGGTCGGTAACAATCGTCATCGGAATCCTTGGATGGACGCAGTTCGCGCGCCTCATCTATGCCAATGTTCTTTCGGTCAGGGAGAAAGAGTACGTTGAGTCAGCGCACGCCATTGGATCAACGGATCTTGTGGTGATCACGAAATACGTGCTCCCCAATTCCATCGCCCCCATTTTGATCGCGATGACTTTTCGAACCGCGCAGGCGATCATCATGGAGTCATCTTTGAGCTTTCTCGGTATGGGAGTCCAACCGCCGATGGCTAGCTGGGGGAATCTGATGTATGACGCGCAGTCGATCACCATACTCTCAAGCAGACCATGGGTCTGGGCGCCCCCCGGTCTGGCGCTAGTCTTGATCGTTCTGTCCATCAACTTCTTTGGTGATGGCGTTAGGGATGCCCTAGATCCCAAGATGAGGATATAAAGCCTAATATGGTATTTACGGTGCCAGATAGGTGCCGAGATACGAACGTACCCCAGCCGTCTGAGCGGGGCTGTTAAGCCCGGGGCTCGGCGGCACAATCAAAAGGAGGAAGCATGAAATGATGGTGCGATCCAAATGGGCCAAGACCGCAGTGTTGCTGCTGGTCTCAATCCTAGTGCTCACCGCTTGTTCGTCAGCCCAGACCACGCAACCTACCCCATCTACTCAACCGGCTGCTCCCAAGCCCAAGGTAGTAACCCTGGCAGCCACCAACGCCTGGGACTCCATGATGCCGCTCAACACCAACTCCAACTACGGGAGCTTGGTCTACGACCAGATCTATGATCGTCTGGTGATAACGAAGGCTGACGGGAGCTTCGAACCTCGCCTGGCCAAGAGCTGGAGCGTCAATGCTGACTCGTCCGCCATCACTTTCATACTCAACGAGAAAGCCAAGTGGCATGATGGAACCAAACTGACCGCCCATGACGTCGTTTTCTCCTGCCAGATGTACTCCGACCCGGCGGTCAAAGCGCTCGGTCGCTATCGTCTCAACTATTTCGCTGGCACCGATGACTCCGGTGCTGAGACGGGACCCGATTCCATCGCTGTCAAGGCAGACAACGATTATCAAGTCACCTTCACACTCAAGAAGCCGATGTTTGCGAATACCGTTCTCGATCAATTCGCCAGTAGCTTCTTCGTCATTCCCAAGCATGTCTTCTCGGGGAAGACTGCTGCTGAGATCAACGCCCCCACCCTTTGGGCGAAGCCGATCGGATCAGGTCCATTTAAGTATGACAAGGAGATCGCCGGCGAGCGGATGGAACTTGTAGCTAACAAGGATTACTTCCTCGGGGCCCCCGAGTTCGACCGCTTGGTCATCCGCATCATGCCGAGTACAAACCTACTCGCAGGCCTCATCAGTGGCGAGGTGGACATTCTCGCCGGTGGCGCCATGGGCTCGATCATGCTTGAGGACTGGGAGAACGCCAAGAAGCAGGCGACCCTCGTCACCGAGTCCATCCCGACACTCAACTACCAGACACTGATCATCAACACGCAAAAGCCCTATATGACACAGCGCGTCCGTCAGGCCTTCAACATGGCCATCAACCGCAAAGTACTGGTTGACTCTCTGTTGCAGGGACAGGGGACTGCCATCATGACGCCGATCTCCCCGGTCAGTCCTTACTTCAATCAGAAGCTGAAGGATATCTGGTACAACCCGGAACAGGCGAAGCAGATCCTGAAGGAAGAGAACTTCCCCTTTGACAAGGAACTGGTCTTCTATGTTCCGAGCGGCAACGTTACCCGCGAGCGCGCCGCTGTCTTGATTGAGCAGGACTTCGAAAAACTCGGCGTCAAGGTTCAGATCCAGACCACCGATTTCCCGACACTGATGGAAAATATGCGCAAAGAGATGCACGACTTCGGCATTATTGGTTCGGGAGGTTCCATGGATCCTGGCGAAAGCCGCGAGATGATCAGCCCCACTAGTACAGTCAATTTCTCTCGCCTCAAGACGGATGTGCTCAGCAAGCTGGTTGATGCTGGCTCCGCTCAGTTGACATTCGAGACCAGGAAACCGCACTTTGACGCCTATCAGGAAGCCGTCAAGGAGGTATCCGGCATGCCATACCTCTTTACCACCAACACACTAATGGCATACAACAAGCGTCTCTCCAACGTCAAGACTGCTGACTTCTCCAGACTGAACTGGGCGGTCTGGCAGTGGAAAGTCAGTAACTAGCCAGCTGCGGAAGACCCCGCTTGCCGTATACGACTAGGTGGGACCGGGGTCGGCTTCTTGCCGACCCCGGTCGTTTTGCCGCCGCGCCAGATATCTGACCCACACCATGAGAGGATCCAAGCCAAGCAGTACAGGGGGGAAGGGCATGCAGCCTTTGCTTTCAGTCAAAGGTCTACGAACTCAGTTCCAGACTAAGAAGGGGACAGTTGTCGCAGTTGATGGCGTTGATTTCGAGGTTGGCAAGGGAGAAGTCATCGGCATTGTGGGGGAGTCCGGCTGCGGAAAGAGTGTCACCTCGCTATCAATCATGCGACTGCTAGCCGAAAACGGTGAGCTAGCTGCGGGCGAGATCTTTATGAATGGAAGAGATCTGAGCAAGCTCTCGGACGTGCAGATGTGCGGCGTACGCGGCAACGAGATCGCCATGATCTTTCAGGACCCAATGACATCCCTTAATCCGGTGCTGACTCTCTCTGAGCAGCTCATCGAGCCCTATCGGATCCATCAGAGGCTATCCAGAAAGGAAGCTCAGTCAAAGGCGCTCGAGATGCTGAGGAAGGTCGGCATCCCCTCGCCAGAACTGCGAATGAACGAGTATCCGCATCAGTTGTCTGGCGGGATGCGTCAGCGCGCGATGATCGCGATGGCATTATCCTGTAACCCACAGCTGCTGATTGCGGACGAACCCACCACCGCGCTTGATGTTACCACTCAGGCACAGATACTCGAACTGATGCGTGATCTTCGTGACAAGACTGGTACTGCCATCATGCTGATCACCCACGACCTGGGGGTGGTTGCGGAAATGGCTGACAATATCCTGGTCATGTATGCGGGGAAAACAGTCGAACATGCCCCGGCCGGCGATATCTTTAAAACGCCCCGGCACCCCTATACCCGAGGCCTCTTAAAGTCCATTCCTAGACTCGATGAAGAGGTTGAGAACCTATACACCATCACAGGCGTTGTCCCGAATCAGTATCATATGCCGATCGGTTGCAGATTCTGCCCGCGCTGTCCAGATGCCATGCCGATCTGCAGTGAGAGGCAGCCCGGCCTCTTTACCGTTGGGAGCACCAAGGTGAGTTGCTTCAAATATGCTTAAGGGTGATTGGATGAGCAACGAGATACTGCTGGAAACAAAGGCCCTGACGAAGTTTTTCGGGGGTAGGAAGAGCCTCTTCAACCGCAATCCACGATTAGTTCGTGCAGTGGATGGGATCGACCTAACCATAAACACCGGTGAGACCCTTGGCTTGGTCGGAGAATCCGGCTGCGGAAAGTCAACGCTTGGACGGTCGATACTGCGTCTAATTCCTTGCACGTCTGGTTCGGTTCACTACAAGGGCAAAGAGATCACATCGTTGCCGAGAGAACAGATGCGGATGATGAAGCAGAAGATGCAAATCGTCTTCCAGGATCCCTATGGATCGCTGAATCCCCGTATGACAATTCAGGAGCTAGTCTGTGCTCCCCTTGATGTCTTCCGGATCGGCACCCGGGACGAGCGCGTGGAGAAGGTCGTCGCCATGCTCGAGCAAGTTGGCCTAGGGTCGCACCATCTCCGGCGCTACCCCCACGAGTTCTCAGGTGGTCAGCGCCAGCGCATCGGCATCGCGCGTGCTCTAATCCTTAACCCCGAGTTCGTTGTCTGCGATGAGCCTGTTTCTGCGCTTGACGTATCCGTCCGCGCACAGGTTCTTAACTTGATGCGCGAGCTGCAGAAGAAGCTCGGGCTCACCTACCTGTTTATCTCACATGACCTCAGCGTGGTAAGGCATATCAGTGATCGTGTGGCAGTGATGTATCTAGGAAAAATAGTTGAGATCACTGGTAAGCATGAGCTATATCGGAACCCACTTCATCCCTACACCCAGGCGCTCCTGTCAGCCATACCAATCCCTGATACAGACGTTCCACGTCATCGGGTGATGCTGCAAGGCGATGTCCCGAGTGCGTACAACCCGCCGTCGGGGTGCCGATTCCATACACGTTGCCCACATGCTACCAAGCGCTGTGCGCAGGAAGTACCGGTGCTGGTAAGCATCGGTGAAGGCCACCAGGTCGCCTGTCACCTAGGTAGATAAACAACTGAACTCCGGGACCAGAACACGATATCTGCGATGGCACAAGAGTCATCCCCGGTGGGGATGACTCTTGTGCCATCTTGGCGGTGCGTTCTGCGGATACAAGCCTTCTAGTTAAGCCCTGGGAGATTGTCCGCCGTGGTCGCAGGTGATAGGCTTCGCTATCCCCGAACACCGTCATCGAGATCACGGCAACATGCTACCTCACCTGATTTTGCTGCCTCTAGCTCCCGGTTACTGGATTGAGCTCAGGCTTGGTCAGATGGAAAATCACCCTCGTTCCTTGCCCCACCGCGCTCTCCACTGTGATATGAATACCATGGCGTTCGGCAATCTGTTTGGCGATGGCCAGGCCCAGACCTGTACCGCTCCTATTCTGTTCATCATGTGCCTTATGGAAGCGATCGAAGATATAGGGCAGTTGATCGGCTGGAATGCCGCACCCACTGTCCCGAATCTGGATCTGATAGGTCTGGCCTTTTTCCACCAGTTGGAGGTCAATCTGTCCCCCGTCTGGCGAGAACTTGACCGCGTTGTCCAGCACTGCCAACAGCATCTGACGCAGCCGGCTGTAGTCGCCGTGGATCGTGAGGTCCGGCATCCGTATATCGGTGGCAAGGGCAATCTGCCTTGGCGCGGCTATCCGTTTGGCAGCTCGGCTGACATCGGCGACTAGATCCATCAGGCTGAGAGGAGCCATCTGAACCACAAAATTGGGATTCTGCAGGCGTGAGAGTTCCAACAGGTCATTCACCAACCGCTCCAGATGCACAGTCTCTTTCAGCATCTGCTGCTGATACTCACGGACCTGTTCTGGCTCAGAGATCACGCGGTCGCAGAGCGCCTCAAGGGACCCTCTCAATACCGTAACCGGAGTGCGCAACTCGTGCGAGACATTGGCGGTGAAATCCCGGCGCATCTGCTCCAGACGACCGCTCTGCTCGGCAGCATCTCTCAGCTTGTCTGCCATCTGATCCAGCGTGCCCGCCAGCTCGCCGATCTCGTCGCCCTGCCGCACTTCTGTTCTTGCCGCATAGTCGCCACCAGCGATTCGTAGCGCCGCGGCCTGCATTCGGCGTAATGGCCCTGTAAAGCGCACCGAGAGCAAATATGAAGCGGGCAGAGCTATGGCAAGCGCCAGAACCGCACTGATCGCGAGCAACCTTAGGCCGGACCGGATCGCCTTTGAGGTGTCTGAGATAGGCGAATGGAGCAGCACCACTCCTAGGGGTTTCCCATAGTGACCGATAATGGGGGCGCCGACGGTGGTGCTCCTGACGCCCAGCAGATCGCTGAAGCTCTCACTGGTTGAGACTCTGCCCGTTAGCGCGGTTTGCACGACCCCCATCCCGTCGGCAGGGAGCTGCGAATACTCCAGACTGCGCGCGCTATTCCCCCAAGAGAGGAACTGCAGGTTGGAGTCCACCACCCAGACATCACTCATCGCGATCTCATCGAGGAAGCGCATGTAAGCGCCGAACCCCTGACGCATGGCAGTGCTGCCGAGAAAGTCGGCTAGTGTGTCGGCCATTCGTGTGGCCCGCTGCTCCAACTCATCTTGATGCAGTCTCACAGTCTGTCGGGTGAGCAACTCAGAGAAGACACCGCCCACAACCAAGGTGAACAGCAGCAGAGCGCATGAGAAGGCCAGGAAGAGCTTATAGGCGATCTTATTCCTCATGTGTTAGTACCTCGAGCTTATAGCCGACGCCCCAGACGGTCTTGATCTCCCATCTGGGGTGCGATATAGCATCCAATTTTGCACGTAGCCGTTTGATGTGGGAGTCCACAGTGCGGGTATCACCGTAGTAGTCAAATCCCCAGATGCTGTTGAGCAGGTTATCGCGGGTGAAGACCCTATTCTGGTTGTTGGCGAGCAGCCATAGGAGTTCGATCTCTTTTTTGGTCAGCGCGATGGTCTGATTGCTAATTGAGACCGTGTAGGTGTCTAGGTCAATCTTCAAGTCAGCTAGATGGAAGACCTGCCCTGTCTCCCCGTGTTTGGTATCGCCACTGATCCTGCGAAGTATGGCTCGAACTCGTGCCATCACCTCACCCGGCGAAAATGGCTTGACGATGTAATCGTCAGCACCGATATCCAGCCCCATGATGCGCTCAAAGTCTTCGCCTCTGGCTGTCACCATGATAATCGGTACGCTCGACGATCGCCGGATCTCGCGACAGACCTCGAATCCATCCTTCTTTGGCATCATGACATCCAGCAGCACGATATCTACTGATGAATGGTCGGCGAAGAGCCTGATCGCTTCCTC
>CAYOCI010000014.1:0-25405 GCA_964402415.1 uncultured Clostridia bacterium | reverse complement strand
GGATGATATCGACCGTATGGTCAGCGAAGGACCGGACCGCTTCCTCGCCATCTTTGGCCACCAGAACGTCAAAGCCTTCTTTCTTGGCATATTCCCTCAAAACGGATGAGATCTGCTGGTTGTCATCCGCTATCAACATGGTCTTCATCGATCATCCGTCCTTTCCTCACATAGTCTGCCATACGAATATGTCTTTTGCGTGGCGTGCACGGACTCCTGCCTAAGGAATGTGCCTGCAATAACATACTTTTGCCACAGACGCTCGGTATTCTATAGACACGGTGATGCACCGAATAGAACCAAGGAGGTTGTTCGTATGAAGAACACCAAAAAACTTGCCACTCTTATTGGCACCGTTGCGCTGGTCGGAGCGCTTTCCGTCACAGCCTTCGCGGCATCCAGCTACTCTACCCCGGCCGAAGTGCTTGCTGGCCTGACTGGGCGCACCGTTGCCAGCGTAACAGCTGAGAGACGCGCTTCTGGGGTGACCTATGGCGGTATGGCTGCTGAGGCAGGCAAGCTGCAGCAGTTCAAGGACGAGACCCTGGAGATGAAGAAAGCGATCCTTGCTCAACGTGTGACCGACGGCGTGATGACCCAGGAAGAGGCTGATACCCTGCTCGCGGCCATCGAAGAGAACCAGGCCACGTGTGACGGCACTGGAAGTGGGCAACGTCTAGGCCTTGGAATGGGCGCCCGCTTCGGTCAGGGAGCCCGAGCTGGGATGGGTGCTCGTCGCGGTGGCGGACGCGGCATGGGATACGGCAACGGCGTCTGCATTACTCCCTAACCCAAAGTGACCTAGCGGCTTAGTCTTTCGTGACAACCCAGCCAACCAAAAAGGAGCCTGGAGCAGCTTACGCTGTTCCAGGCTCCTTTGCATCGCCGAATATGTGCTGCTATGGATTGCCAAGCCTACTTCTTCGTCAACTCCATGAACTCGTCGAAATCAACCAGGACGAGATCGATGGCGCTCTGCCAGAACTCCGGCTTGGTGAGGTCGACGCCGAGGTGGCGTTGAGCCAGGTCTTCGACCTGCATCCGACCGGTATCACGGAGCAAGTTGGCGTAGTCTTCCTCGAAGCCCACACCGACTTCCATCGCCTTGGCGTAGACGCCGGCGCTGAAGAGGAAGCCGAAGGTGTATGGGAAGTTGTAGAAGGGGACGCCGGTGTTGTAGAAGTGTAGCTTGGATGCCCAGAAGTGCGGATGATACAGATCCAGAGAATCCTTGAAGGCGTCTTTTTGCGCCTGCAGCATCAGTTCGTTGAGCCGCTTGACTGGAACGAGGCCGTTTTTGCGTTCCGCATAGAAGCGGGTCTCGAAGAGGAAGCGGGCTTGGATGTTCATCAAGAGAGCGACGGCGCGCTGCAGCTTATCTTCCATGAGCGAGAGCTTCTCTTCCTTGGTCGGGGCGTGCCTCACAGCTGCATCAGCGACGATCATCTCCGCGAAGGTGGAAGCGGTCTCAGCCACGTTCATGGCGTAGTGGCGGGTCATCACTGGCATGTCTTGCATGATCGACTGATGATAGCCATGGCCCAGTTCGTGGGCGACGGTGGCCATGTTGCCCATGGTGCCAGAGAAGGTGACAAAGATACGTGACTGCTTCTTTTCTGGGAAGCCGGTGCAGAAGCCGCCCATGCGTTTGCCGGGACGGTCTTCGGCCTCAAGCCAACGATTGTTGAAAGCCATGGTGGCGAACTCGGCCATCCGTGGGCTGAAGCGGCCAAACTGCTCGACGATGAAATCGGCAGCCTGATCGTAGGTCAGCTTGCTGTTGGCCTGGCCGATGGGGGCGCTGATATCTTGCCAGCCCAGCTTCTCTAAACCCAGTAGTTCGCGTTTGCGCTGCAGATAGGCAACGAGGCGATCTTTGTTGGCATCGATGGTCGACCACATGGTATTGAGTGTATCGATGGACATGCGGTTCATGCTCATCGGTTCCTTGAGCACGTCGTCCCAGCCGCGATGACGGTAGAGGTTGATCCGATAGCCTGCCAGATGGTTGAGCGCTAAAGCGCAGGATTCAGCTTGCTGAGCCCAAGCTTCTTCCCACTTATCCATCATCTGAGCACGCTCTTTGGCATTGGGACCCGACATCCGGTTGGCCACCTGGCCAGGGGAGAGGGTCACGGGCTTGCCGTTCTGCTCGACGGTGATGCTCATGGCGCCAGTGGTCAGATCATAGAGGTCCGACCAGCCACGGTAACCGTCGACAGAGAGGCTGTTGACCAACATCTCCTGTTCGGGTGAGAGCATCTCCCTGAATTTGCGGCGGCGCTCATCGAGATTGTAGGCCAAGGGTTTCAGTTCGTCGCTGGCTAAGAGTTCCTGCCATTCCTGATCGGGAACCTTCAGGATATGCTGGTCGAGCATGGTCATGACCGAGGCATAAGTGGCGGAAAGCTGCTTCACTCGGCCGCCGACGGTGCGGGCATGCTTGTCGTGGACATTCTGTGCGCTGAGGCAGGAGACAAAGGCGGAAGCGTGGGTCAGACGGCTGGAGACGTTCTGAATCTTCTCCAGGAGGGCTGCCCAGGCTTTAGTACCGCTGACAGGAGCCTTGACCTCTTGGGTCAGTCCCTTGACATCCTGTTCGAGCGCATCGAGGAACGAAGCGAACTCGGGTGACTCGCTACCACCGGGGAAGAAGACCTCCAGATCCCAGGTTTGGTTCAGATCCTTAAACATAACTGCACCACCCTTTCGTGACTAGAATCAGACCGCTCCCGTGGAGGGTCGTACATCTACCATTGTAACCTATTTATCCCAAGGTGGGTATGGTGGAAAGGAGAATCAGCCTGCGGCCGAGCCCACAGTCCGCAATCCACAGTCCATAGCCCGCAACCCACAGTAGGAGAAATGAAGGAGCCACCGGCACGATGGCGAAGCAGAAGAGGAAACCGATCGACGCATGGATTGAAAGGAGTCCTTTTCTATGAAGATCATTGCTTTTGCCGGCAGTCCCCGTATCGGGGGCAACTCGGACCTGCTCCTCGACCAGGTGATCGCGGGCGCCACGGACGCTGGCGCTGAGGTGGAGAAAGTCTACCTCAACAAGCTGAACATCAAAGCCTGCCAGGCCTGTGATGGTTGCCGCCGACCTGGAGCTTCCGGCTGCGTGGTCAGAGACGATATGCAGGCGCTCTATGATAAACTGCTTAGTGCCGATATCTGGGTCCTGGCAAGCCCGATCTATTGGTGGGGGCCATCTGCTCAGCTGAAGCTGATGGTCGATCGCTGGTATGGCTTCTATCGTCACCACCGCAGCGAGATCGAGGGCCGAAAAGCCGCTCTGGTACTGACTATGGGTGATGATGAGGCTAGGACGGCCGATCCCACCAAGCAAATGTTCCAGGACGCCTTTGACTACCTGAAGATGAAGCTGGTTGAGCCGCTCGTGGTAACAGCTTCCGAAAAGGGAGAGGTAAGGAGCAACCATAGTGCGATGGAAGATGCTTTCCAGTTAGGTAGAATCCTGGTAAAATAAGGGGAGCGCCGCAGATGCGGCGCTCCTTCACTCTACCTTCTTCTCTTGTTCACGTTGCGGCATGCCATTGGCGTAAACACCGCGGTACTTGGGGTCGAGTAGTTCGGCAATCCTCAGCATCAAGGCATCAATCTGTTCATCGCGACTGGCTTGGTCCCAGTTAGGCAGCAGATCTGGGAGTCGGAAGGGTGCACCTACTCGAACTTCGATCTTGGCCCCGCGCCTGGGCTTCTCCCCACCCATATCGGCGTCGTTGATCGGGAGGAAGTCGTCGCTACCCTGCAGCCCCACGGGAACGATGGGCACGCCTGCCTTCTTGGCGATCAGGATCGCCCCAGCTTTGCCATGGATCAGTCCACCAGAACGGCTGCGGCCGCCTTCAGGAAAGATGAAGATCGACCTCCCGTCCTTGAGCGTGTCGATGGCGCGTTTGATGGCATCGCGATCAGGGCTGTTGGGGACGATGGGGATTGTGTCGATCAGTTCTGCGGCGACACGAGTCATGGGGGTGTCCTGCAGCTTGACACCGGCCAGAAAGACCGGCCGCTTCTTTGCCAAGGATCGGCTCAAGAATAGACCATCGGAGTTGGACAGGTGATTGCCGACGAAGACCACCGGACCGTCGGGGACCTTCTCGATGCCGGTCACCTTGGTGCTCGTATAGATATCAGTCACGGTGTAGACAATTCCTTTGGTCAGCGGCTGACGAATGGTCGATGGCAGTTTGGCCAAGAGGTTAAATACAAAGCGCAACACATTAATCACTCCGTATTAGGTGATGGACAATCCAGCAATTCGGCTGTGGAGGGTCAATCTCCTTCAGGTCTCACGCCTACAGTCTAGTATCCGCAGATATTGCGTGGTTAGGACGGGCTCGTCTATTATAAAAGAGGTCTATTAATAACGGGCGAAACTCCCTTGGGTGGCAATGAAGGGAAGGAACTCAGCATGGCAATGGATCTAACTACTGCGCAGATATCATTAGTCTTACCGCTACTAAACCGCTGTGCCCGCATGGAGGAGGACAAGCTCCATGAGCTATTGACAGGTTCTAGATGCCGTGCGGCCTGGGTCGGTACAGAAGGCTTGGCATTAGGTGTGGCACTTCGCATCGGCGACGATGATGGCTGTGTTGGCTATTTGGTGAGAGATCTGGGTAAGAGTGAGCTAGGCGTGATCAGCCAACTGATGAAGCGGGTTGGGCAGTTTCGCGGTGGTCGGTCTAGTCCCATGACCCTCGTGCTCGACGGGTACGATACGGAAGCTGCGGACTACTTCGCAGCGCGGGGGTTCAAACAGATCGATTGTGATCATCTCTTATCGACAGTCAGCTCAGCCGTGCCCGGCGATCTGACCGTACGTCTCTACCGACCAGAGGAGTTCTCCATCTACGTCCGTGTCTTCGATCGAGCTTTTCTGCCGTTGCGCTCCGCCAACGATCGGGAGCCCCATAATCTTTGGTCAGCATGCCCCCAATGGGCTAAGGAGTGGTTCGAAACCGCTGCTGCGCGCGGCGAGATGGCCTCGATCTGGGTTGATGGTCAGATGGCAGCCTGCTATCGCCTCGACGGCGATATCATCGACTCCGTGGCCGTGGTCCCTGAGATGCAGGGGAGAGGACTTGGCAGGGCGGTGATCAACCAATGCATTGACCAGGTCTGGCGTAAGGGTCACCCGCGAGTCTATCTCTATGTTGCTGAGACCAATCACCGCGCCCGCAGACTCTACGAGCAGATGGGGTTTCAGCCCGAGTTGATCAGCCGTGTCATGGTCAACAACCACAAAGAGTAAGGGATAGGAAAACAACTGAACAAATGGGGTTAGACCCCATTTGTTCAGTTGTTTGTTGCTACCGGCAGAAGTGCCCTACGATGTTTTCGGACGTTCGGGCGCAGCCTCTCGCAATCTCACGATTGCTGCCGGTGCGACATGGCTGCGCTACTACACCCCACGAGGGGCTCTCCACCAACTTGGTGGCTGGGGGCACGGTGCCTTGGTGGCTACTTTAGGTATTCCCCATACCAGCTCATCATCTGGTTGAGGCGGTGGATCCGATGCCAAGGCTTGCCATTGCGGCTCATGCCATGGAACTCATTGGGGTAGCGGACGAACTTGACCGGAGCCTTGTTGAGGAACTTGACGGCGGTGTAGAGCATCTGCCCTTGCTCGATCGGGCAGCGCAGGTCACCTTCCTGAACCTCGATCAGCAGCGGGGTCTTGATATTCTCCACATAGGTCCAGGGCGACTGCTGTTTGTACCAGCTGTCATCGATCCATGGCTTGACGTTCTTGGCTCGACGCATCCAGCGCCAGCCGCCGTCGGTGGTCCCCACCTCAGCGGTCCAGTAGACGACCGGGCGTCCTGCCACGGCGGCGGCGAAGCGGTCGGTATGGCCGACGGCCCAGGCGCTCATATAGCCACCATACGAACCACCGGCGATGGCCACGCGGTCGGGATCGATCCAGGGGTTCTGAGCCAGCGCTTCGTCCAGACCAGCCAATACGTCTGCCCAGTCCTTGTTGCCCCACTCATACTGAATGGCCTTGCAGAACTCTTCGCCATACCCTTGCGAGCCACGGGGGTTGGTGAAGATAACAGCATAACCTTGGGCAGCGGTGAGCTGGAACTCAAAGAAGAACGAGCAGGAGTACATCATCATCGGTCCGCCGTGAACCTCGAGCACGGCGGGATAGTGCTTGCCCTCTTCATAGTTGGCAGGCTTCATCACCCAGCCGTCGGCCTCCGGGCCACCCTCGGCGCGGAAGCTGTAGCGCTGAGGTTCGGAGAGGATGAGCTGCTCCAGCAGGTCGCTGTTGACCTCGGTCAGGCGCTGCTCCTTGCCTGTGGCGAGGTCGAGCAGATAAAGATCGGAAGGGCAGAGGTGGGTGGAGACAGCCAAGACCGCCTTGGTCTGATCCCGGCTTATGCTATAGGAGTAGAGCACGCGATCGCCCTGGGTGATCTGCTTCACGGTCTTCTTGGTGAGATCAACCTGCGTCAGATGGACTGTGCCGTCGATGGACGCCGGTAGGAAGATCGACTGCTCGTCTTGGGCCCAGACCATGGGCATCGAGCCGGAGGCGGACATATCGCTCAGGCCAATGGCGCCAAAGGTACGGTCAAAGCCAGGCGCCATGTCTACAGGCTCGCCGCCTTCAGCGGGGATGAGGTAGAGCTTGACGTTGTCATAGCCCATCTGTTCCGGGTAAGAAGCCAGGAAGGCGATTCGACCGCCGTTCGGGCTGAAGCGAGCTGCTTGGATACCCATCTCGCCGCCAACCACCAGCTCAGGCTGACCGCCCGCGACTGGGATCCGCCAAAGGTGCTGTTGCCAGGCCTCACGGTCATAACCCTCGCCGCGCATGGAGGTGAAGAGGATGCTCTGGCCGTCTGAACTGAGATCAGCTAGGCTGCCGATCATATAGGGGCCAAAGGTTAACTGCCGAGGAGCAACGTCTTGATCGAGCGAGACCACGCACAGCTGCGGGCGACGCTCGCCAAAGAAGCCCACGCCATCGAGCTTGTGGAAGAGTTCGGTGATCACCTTGACATCCTTTGTGTATTTCTTGTACAGGTCCTTCTCTTCTTGCTCCTTAACCTCCGGCTGAACGCCCTCGGCATCAAGGTTGGCCACGACCACCATGGACTTGCCATCCGGCAGCCAGCTGAACTGGCCTATCCCGCCCTGGATCTTGGTCAACTGCCGGGCCTCGCCACCACCCACCGCCATCAGCCATACTTGCGGCTGACCGCTGCGTTTGGAGATGAAGGCTAGAGTCTGGCCATCGGGGCTGAACTGGGGCTTGGAGTCGGCATCACTGCCAGTGAATCGAAGCGGCTCTTGCTCGGGATCGACCATATACAGGGTGGAATCATACTGGTTATTCTCTTTGTTGGTCCAAGAGACGGCATAGACGATGCGGTCTCCGGCCGGGCTCAACTGGGGATCACCTGCCAGCTTGAAGGCCAGCAGATCCTCGGCTTGGATCAAACGGCGTTCCGTCATGTTCTTACCCTCCTCCAGTCTATCTAGGTACGGCAAAGGTTTCGGCGCCAGCCGATGGTACTCCTGCTTACTAGGCCCACAGCCCGCGGCCCGCAGAGAGTGAGCCGTCGAAACAGCCCAACCTCGGTCTGAGAAGCGAAACGTGAGAAGAAAATGATCCAGGCACACCATCGTGCGCCTGGATCCATCCAAGTTGGTTTTTCGTTGTCGAACCACTGCGGGCTGAGGGCTGTGGGCTGCGGGCGTTCTAACGTGACGATATCGTGTCGTCACGTTAGAACATCACTCCCACCAAGTCATCAAGCGTAATGTTTGCGAAGTAGCTGCCGATCTCAAACTTCGCTAGTGCCTTGCGCACTTCGTCATCCTGATGCTTTACGCCGACCAGAGCCTGCTCGATCTCGGCGACATCCTTCTTGCCGAAAAAGTCACCAAAGATCTTGGCTTGCTGGATAACACCCTTGTTCACATCCAGATGGAACTCCACCGTCCCTCCCGCTAGACGCTTGCCGTTAGCGAGACTGTAACGGGGCGACTGTCCAAAGTTCCAGTCCCAGGTCGAGTACTTCTCCTGTACCAACTGGTTGACCTTGGCGAGATCCTGCACGGTCAGCTCATAGAAGACGTCAGCACCATACTGCTCCAGCACCTGGCGAGCGATCAGATCCTGGAACTCGGTGATCGTCAATGGTGTCTTGAGGTGCTCGCTGATGTTCGTTACGCGGCTAACAACTGACTTGACCCCTTTGCTCGCAAGCTTAGCAGCAGAGACCTTCAAGGCAGCGGAGAGGTCAGCGACATTGGAGGTAAAGAGCAGGGTGCCATGATGCAGCACCTTGCCTTGGTAGTAGCACTGAGCGTTGCCGGAGAATTTCCTGCCGTCGATGGTGATATCATTGCGCCCGGAGAACTCCGCGCGGATGCCCACCGTGGCCAAGGCGTCGATGATCGGCTGGGTGTATTTGCGGAAGTTGTCCTCGATCCGATCCTGATCCTGCATGATAAAGGTGAAGTTCAGATTGCCCAGATCGTGAAATACCGCACCACCGCCAGAGAGCCGGCGGACCACCGGGATCTGATGCTCTTTGACATAGTCCACGTTGATCTCGGCCAATGTGTTCTGATTCTTGCCGACGATGATCGCTGGCGCATTACGCCAGAGGAGGAAACAATCCTCTGTGAAGTTTTTGAGTAGATATTCATCCAAAGCGAGGTTGAAATAGGGGTAAGTGGACTCATTTACCACGTACAGCATAGTCGCCCTCCTAGTGTTATTTGGCACAGATTGTAAGCCAAGTACCCAAGTTAAGTCAATGGGAGACGGAGTTCGTGAAGGAAATATTCATTTCTGAGCATATTGATTTTCGTTTTGGAGCGGGTTAGAATGAACTCAACAACCGAATATCGCCAGTTGATGATAACGAGAGAGATCCCTGGTGGTCAAGTCGTTATGTCCGCGCAGGGGCGCCGAAGAAGCAATGCCGAGCCGAGCTTGGTCAGAATCTTTCAGGCAAAAGTATCGTTATCGGATGGACCTCTGGAAAGCCCGAGACACCTAAGTGTGGGCACCGATGGAGCAAGACACCTGACCAGGTGTTGAAAACTCTCAGGTCAATAGACAGGGGATATGTGAACATGCTTATGTTTCCATATCCTCTTTTTTGTACCCAAAAAAGGGAGAGCATAGCATACGCTCTCCCTTTTCTATAATAGTATCATCCAGAATATTGTAAAAGGAGGAAGATACACATGAGTGAACCAAAACGCACCCCTTTGTATGAAGCACATCTTCGCTATGGCGGCAAGGTCGTCGACTACGCTGGTTGGGCACTTCCGGTTGAGTATACTGGCCTGGTCGATGAGCATGAAGCAGTGCGCAACGCTGCTGGACTATTCGATGTCTCCCATATGGGCGAGGTCGCTGTCCGTGGCAAAGATGCAGCTGCCTACGTGCAAAACCTGGTGACCAATGACATCACCGTTCTGGCTAATCAGCAGGTGCTCTACGCCATGATGTGCTACGCAAACGGCGGGATCGTTGATGACCTGCTCGTCTACAAGCACAATGAGGAGCACTTCTTCCTGGTTATCAACGCAGGCAACATCGCTAAAGACTTCCAGTGGATGCTGGACAATAAGGGCTCGTTCGATGTGGAGCTTACCAATCTTTCCGACAGCTATGCCGAGCTCGCCATCCAGGGTCCCAAGGCTCAGGAGATCCTGCAGAAGCTGACACCCACTGACCTGAACGAGATCAAGTTCTTCTGGTTCAACCCGAAAGTGGAAGTAGCCGGTGTCAAATGCCTCGTTTCCCGCACCGGCTATACCGGTGAAGATGGCTTTGAGATCTATATGGCCCCCGAACACGCAGTGCAGCTCTGGGATAAGATCCTCGAAGCTGGCAAAGAAGAAGGCCTAAAGCCTACCGGCTTGGGTTGCCGCGACACCTTGCGTTTTGAGGCATCCCTGCCACTGTACGGCAACGAGATCAACCAAGATATCACCCCGCTCGAGGCTGGGTTTGACTTCTTCGTCAAGCTCGACAAAGACTTCATCGGCCGTGAGGCGTTGGTGAAGCAGAAGACCGAAGGCCTCACTCGCAAGCTCGTCGGTTTTGAGATGGTCGGCAAGGGCATCGCCCGCCATGGTTACGAAGTGGCCAAAGACGGCCAGGTGATTGGCTTCGTGACGACCGGCTACATGTCACCGACGCTGAAGAAGACCATTGGCTTGGCGCTGGTTGATATCCAATACACCAAGCTTGATACCGAGTTCGACATCCTGATCCGAAACAAACCGAGCAAGGCTGTCGTAATCGGCAAGAAGTTCCTCAAGAAACAGTACAAGAAGTAGCTCCCCTCAGTGGCAGACTAGACTTTGGAACGAAAGATTTGATGAGGAGGCAATAACAATGAAGGTTTTGGAAGGACTTTACTACACCAAGGATCATGAATGGGTAAGGGTCGAGGGTGACTATGCCTACATCGGCATTACCGACTTTGCTCAGCATCACCTCGGCAATATCGTCTATGTCGATCTACCTGAGGCTGGTACCGAGCTCAGCGCTGGTGATACCCTCGGTGTCGTCGAATCCGTCAAGGCTGCATCCGATATCTTCATCCCCGTCGATGGCACCGTCGAAGAGGCCAACGAAGCCCTCTCTGACAACCCTGAACTGCTGAACCAGGATGCCTACGAAAACTGGATGGTCAAGGTTACTCTGACCAACAAGGCTCAGCTCGACGAACTGCTTAACGACGAAGCTTACCAGAAGCATTGCGAGCAGGAGGAGTAACGATGTTGCCCTATATCCCCAACAAGACTGAAGACCGGCAGAAGATGCTGGCCGCCATCGGGCTCGACTCGATTGACCAGCTCTTCGCCGATATCCCGGCTGAAGTCCGCCTACAGCGGGGGCTGAATATCCAACCGCCCATGGCTGAGATGCAGGTCGCCAATCGTTTACGCGAGCTTAGCTTGAAGAACCAGGAGCTGGTCTGCTTCCTCGGGGCTGGTGCCTATGACCACTACATCCCCTCGGTTGTTGACCATGTGCTCCTTCGCTCGGAGTTTTTCACCGCCTACACCCCCTACCAACCGGAGATTAGCCAAGGGACACTGCAGGCCATCTTTGAATACCAGAGCATGATCTGCGAGCTCACCGGCATGGATGTTGCCAACGCCTCGATGTATGACGGCGCTAGCGCCCTCGCCGAAGCCGCTCTGATCGCCGCCGACCAGACCCGCCGTAATGAGATCGTCATATCCTCGACGGTTCATCCGGAGTCGAGAAAGGTCCTGGCCACCTACCTCAAGTATAAAGGCGTGAAGATCGTTGAGGTCGACGATGCTGATGGCGCGACCAGCTTGGAGAAGCTCCAGGCCGCGGTGACCAGCACCACTGCAGCCGTCCTGATCCAGAACCCGAACTTCTTTGGCGCACTGGAAGATGTCGCTGAGATCGAGAAGCTGACCCACGCCAACAAAGCTCTGTTGGTGATGAGCGTGGATCCCATCTCACTGGCGCTGCTGAAGTCCCCCGGTGAGCTGGGCGCCGACATCGTCGTCGGTGAAGGCCAATCGTTAGGCAATAGCCTTAGCTTTGGCGGTCCATACCTCGGCTTCATGGCCACCACCAAGAAGCTGATGCGCCGCCTGCCTGGTCGCATCATCGGTCAGACCGAGGATGTGGACGGCAAGCGCGCCTTCGTCCTCACTCTCCAGGCCCGTGAGCAGCATATTCGCCGTGAGAAGGCCACCTCCAACATCTGTTCCAACCAGGCCCTCAACGCACTGGCTGCCAGTATCTATATGATCACCATGGGCAAGCATGGGCTGAAAGAGGTTGCTACTCTGAGCACTCAGAAGGCACATTACACCTTTGATCAAATGGTGGCGGCTGGCTACAAGCCACTCTTCAACCGCCCCTTCTTCAAGGAATTCGCCGTGCAGAGTCCGGTCGCGCCCTCGGTGGCCAACCAGGAGATGCAGAAGAACGGCTTTTCCGGCGGTTATGCTTTAGGCAACGAGTATCCTCAGTATCAGAACGGCCTGCTGTTCGCGGTGACCGAGAAGCGGTCCAAGGACGAGATCGATCAGCTGGTGCGAGTATTGGGGGGTGTCCGCTAGATGAAAAACTACGATAAGCTCATCATTGAGCTCTCCAAGCCCGGTAGGACCGCCCATGCTCTTCCTGCTTGCGACGTTCCGACCCAGCCTCTTGAGACCCTGATCCCCGCACAGCACCTCACCAGCCGTGAGCTCGGCCTCCCCGAGGTCAGCGAGGTCGACGTGGTACGGCATTTCACCCGCCTCTCGCAGAAGAACTACGGTGTGGACACAGGTTTCTACCCCTTAGGTTCTTGCACCATGAAATACAACCCCAAGATCAACGAAGATATCGCTCGCCTGCCTGGCTTCACTCAGCTTCACCCCTATCAGTCCGAAGAGACCGTTCAAGGGGCTCTCGAGATGATGGCTGAGCTCTCCGCCGCGCTGGCTGAGATCACCGGCATGGAGCAGGTCACCCTGCAGCCCGCAGCTGGTGCTCATGGCGAGTTCACCGGTCTGATGATCATGAAGGCTTACCACGAGCACCGCGGCGACAGCAAGCGGACCAAGATCATCGTTCCCGACTCCGCTCACGGGACCAACCCTGCCAGTGCAGCCCAAGCGGGTTTCGAGGTCGTTGAGATCAAGTCCCACGCCGATGGCAGTGTCGACATCGATAGCCTCAAGGCCGCTCTGAATGATGAAGTTGCCGGCCTGATGCTCACCAACCCCAGCACGCTGGGCTTGTTTGAGACCAACATCAAAGTGATCGCTGATCTGGTTCACGAGGCAGGCGGCCTGCTGTACTATGATGGGGCCAACATGAACGCCATCATGGGCATCACCCGCCCGGGCGACATGGGTTTTGACGTCGTTCACCTAAACCTGCACAAGACCTTCTCCACGCCTCACGGCGGTGGTGGTCCTGGCAGCGGTCCTGTCGGTGTGCGTAAGGATCTGGTCGACTTCCTGCCGGTCCCGGTGGTGGTCAAACAGAGCGATCGTTACGCTCTAGACTATGATCGGCCACTTTCCATCGGCAAAGTCAAGAGCTTCTATGGCAACTTTGGTGTCGTCCTCAGGGCCTACGCTTACGTCCTCGCCATGGGTGGCGAAGGGCTGAAGGCCGCCAGCGAGATGGCTGTGCTCAACGCCAACTATATGAAAGAGAAGCTGAAGAAGCACTACTACCTGCCCATCGACCGTATCTGTATGCACGAGTTCGTGCTCAGTGGTCTAGGCAAGGACTCGCAGGTCTCTACCTTAGATATCGCCAAGCGCATGCTTGACTACGAGTATCATCCACCGACAATCTACTTCCCGCTGATCATTAAGGAAGCGATGATGATCGAACCCACCGAGACCGAGAGTGTGGAGACACTGGATGCCTTTGTGGACACGTTGATCAAGATCGCTGAGGAAGCAAAGACTAATCCTGAGCTGCTCAAATCGGCGCCCTATAATACCCAGGTTCGCCGCCTAGATGAAGTCAAGGCAGCTCGTTCTCCTGTCCTGAAGTGGGAAGCATAGGAATCTGAAAGAGTGTAGGGCGGGTTCATTACCCGCCCTACAACTATATACTGGCCGCTTGGAGGAGACCTCGATGGAAAGAGATATGATCATCATTGGCGGCGGTCCTGGCGGATACGTTTCGGCCATCCGCGCTGCACAGCTCGGAGCCAAGGTTACCGTGATCGAGGCCAGAGAACTGGGAGGCACTTGCCTTAATCGTGGCTGCATCCCCACCAAAGCGCTCTACCGCAACGCGGAGATCATCCACACCCTACAGCGCGCCCACGAGTTTGGCATCAAAGTCGGTGCCTACGAACTAGATGTTGAACAGATTCACGCCCGCAAACAGCAGGTTGTTGACTCCTTGGTGGGAGGCATTGCCCAACTGCTCAAGGCTAACAACGTTGAGCTGATCCAGGGCCGCGGTGAGATCAAGGACCCGCAGACGGTGGCGGTCACCGCGATCGACGGATCCCAACAGGAGATCACGGCCCGCCATATCGTCATCGCCACCGGATCCGATGCCTTCGTCCCTCCAATCCCTGGAGCTGATCTTCCGGGCGTGATAACCAGTGACGAGATCCTCAACTTCAGCTCCATCCCCAAGCGGCTCGCCATCATCGGCGGCGGCGTGATCGGCATGGAGTTCGCTGGGATCTTCAACGCTCTCGGCTCGGAGGTGACCGTGGTTGAGTTTCTACCCAGTATCCTGGCACGGGTGGACAGCGACCTGACCAAGCGTCTTACCACCAGCATGAAGAAACGCGGTATCCAGATCCACTCGAGTACCAAGGTCACTGCCATCAGCTCGGGTGAGAGCGGTCTGGTCGTGGAGGCTGAGGGGAAGAAGGGCCCTATCTCCTTTGAGGTGGACAACGTCCTGGTCTCCGTCGGTCGTTCGCCCCGGGTCCAGGGTTTGAACCTGGATCAGGTCGGCATAGGCTACGATCGCAGAGGGATCAAGGTTGATGATCAGTACATGACCACTGTCCCTGGTATTTATGCCATCGGTGACGTCATCGGTGGCGCCATGCTCGCCCACGTAGCATCCCATCAAGGCAAGGCTGTCGCTGAGACCGTCATGGGTCTGCCGACAACCACCAAGCACGAGGTCGTCCCTGCCTGCATCTTCGTATCGCCTGAGATCGCTACGGTTGGTCTGACCGAAGAAGAGGCCAAGGAGCAGGGGATTGCCTACAAGGTCAGCAAGTTCATGTTTGGTGCCAATGGCAAGGCCCTCTCCCTCGGCGAACCGGAGGGTCTAGTCAAGGTGGTTGCTACCGCCGAGGATAGCAGATTGCTCGGCGTCCACATCATGGGACCCCACGCCTCGGACCTGATCCACGAGGGAGCGCTGGCGCTCAGTCATGGTATGAAGGCCAAGGATGTCAGCAGCGCCATCCACGCTCACCCGACGCTAGCTGAAGCCTTCGATGAAGCGGTGGCCGGTCTCGACAGCGAGGCCATCCATATGGCACCACCGCGGTTGGCCCGGCCGTAGCGGCCTACGGCCGGAGCCCAAAGGCCAAAGCCCAAAGGCCGAAGCGGGTAAACAGGCAAACAGAGAGCGCCGAGATGCGTTTACATCTCAGCGCTCTGACACGTTTCTGGGAGGTGGTCCTCGCTGTGGTTCCCTCTGTCGTGCTCACGAGGGGCAAGGGGCGAGGGTCGAGGGGCTTCACTTACTTCCTCCGCTCCAATATTCGGCTCAACTTTTTCCCCACCCACGGAACCATCGCCAGGTCGGACGGCTTGACGGCGCCGACCAGGATAGCGGCCATGGCGTAGGTCAAGCCACCAAACACAACCGCGACGATCACTGCGATCCTCTCCGACCCCAGAGAGGTGGTGGCGAAGCGGTTGACGAAGACCACGGCCGCACCCATCAGGGCTGTGGCTAGTCCGGGACGGATCAGCATGCCCCCGACCGCGAAGATCGGGCCGAGGTGCTTGATCAGGTAGATCAGGTTCAACGTCGTGGCTATGATGAAGCCGGCATTGGTCGCCCAGGCGGCAC
The DNA here is from genome assembly GCA_964402415.1 of uncultured Clostridia bacterium. Taxonomy (GTDB): domain Bacteria; phylum Bacillota; class JAAYKD01; order JAAYKD01; family CAYOCI01; genus CAYOCI01. The sequence goes on along the minus strand of CAYOCI010000014.1, from coordinate 9,825 downwards.
CTAAGACCCCATATTGGAAGACCCAGAAGTAGGTGAGCACCGACTTAATCGCTGCACCGAGAAACATATTGAAGACTGGAGCGATGCTGTGACCAGTCCCCTGCAGGATACCTGAGGTCACCTGCTGCAGGGTGAGAAAGGTCAAACCAAGACTTAGAACCTGGACGGCCGGACCAGTGCTGGGGTCCATGTGCAGCAGACTGGCAATTCCCGGTGCCAAAAGGAACATCCCTGCAGCCGCCGGCAGCGAGAAGACCGAGGTCACCCGCAGCGCGGTGCGGGCACGTTCGAGAGCCTGCTGCCGTTCACCTAAGACCAAGGACTCGGTGATAGCTGGCACCAGCGTCACAAACAGCGCGCTGGTTAGGATGGTGGGGATGTTGATCAGCGACATGGCGTTATTGGACAGCATTCCATACGCTGCAGTGGCCGCCCCTTGAGCCGCTCCTGCTGCCTGAAGCCTTTGCGAGACCAGCAGAGAATCTGCCAGTAGGAAGATGGGGAAACCAATCCCAGCGAAGGAGATCGGCAGAGCATAGCGGAAGATATCCTTGACCAGGAGTTTCGCCGGACGGACTGGATGGGTGGGTTTGGCTTTCTCCAGGTGAGCTACCCTTAGTGCTCGACGGTAGACCGCCAGCAAGAAGAGGAAGCTGGCAAATGCACCTGCAGAGGAGCCGAGCGTAGCTCCACCAGCGGCCCAGTCCAGCCCCCAAGGCAGGAGCAGATAAGCTGCCACCAGCATGACGATCACTCGAGCGAGCTGCTCCACGACCTGTGAGATGGCATTGGGGCGCATGTTCTGTAGCCCCTGAAAGAAGCCGCGGTACGCCGCTTGGAAGGTGTCAAGGAAAGCAGCTGGGGCTAGGACCCAATACGAGAGCGCCGCACGCGGATCGTGATGGACATGCACCGCCAGATATCGCCCCATGGCAGCCAGGATCAGCATCGCTGCTGCACCGAGGATCCCCATGGTCCAGCGGGCGATCTTGAAGGCGCGCAAAGCACCATAGCGATCGTTGCGTGCCACGTACTCCACGACCAGCTTAGAGACTGCGATATTGATACCCGTGGAGGAGAAGGCTAACAGGATGGAGTAGAAGGCAAAGGGGTAATTGTAGATCCCGACCCCCTCTTCCTTGATCAACCACAGCAGAGGGAGCTTCTGAAAGCCACCGATAATGCGCACCACCAACGTGGCAGCTGTCAGGATCAGCGCCCCGGTGAGGAACGACTCTTTGCGACCACCAAAGTAATGGTCTTGGTTGGGAGTTTTGTTCTCTGTCATCGTCTAGGGCCGTCCTCCAAAGTCTTTGGTCTTCATCTACCAAGCTCATTCCAGTATAGCATATCATCACAGGCTAGGGAATTTGCCGCGATCCTTACGAATACGAACAATCAGTGATGGGGTGTTGCCCGTGCTGTCAGTCCCGTTCCCGGCTACCTATGTGATCCTGCTCCACTTACCACATAGTTCGTCAGTGGTCATCGGCAAGTTGGGGGAGAAGCGCCTCAAACCTGGGTACTATACCTATGTTGGCAGTGCCCGTCGCAATGCCCACTGGCGCCTACTAAGGCATATCACAGGTGATGCTGCTAAGAAGCGTTGGCATATCGACTATTTACGAGCAGTGACCGATTGCATCTCCGTCTACGCCTTTCACTACGACCGCATGGGCGAGTGTCAACTGGCGGCGGAGGTTGGTGCGACACCGGGGGCCGTGGTTCCCACCGCCCGCTTTGGAGCCAGCGACTGCCGCTGTCCCGCGCACCTGTTCTTTCATGGAGAGGTAATGCCCACCCTCAATTTATCAGCGGAACCAATGGTCATCCTGAGCGAGCAGGAGATCAGGACACTCAGCGAGAAGTAGCTCAACACATAGTGTCGGTCGAGCAGCACTCTGATCTCTGTCACACGGTATATGACTGTGGGCTGCTGGCATCAGACAAATAGGAGGAGATACCATGACACAAGCCCTTGACCTGATCTATCAACGCCGGAGCATACGGCGCTACACCGAGGAACCGGTCACCCGCGACCAGGTGGAGACCATCCTCCAGGCAGCCATGGCCGCGCCGTCAGCCAGCAACAAGCAACCGTGGCACTTCATCGTCGTTACTAGGCAGGAGACTCGTGAACGTCTGGCCGAGGTGATGCCGTATGGCAAGATGCTACCAGACGCCAAGATCGCGCTCTGCATCTGCGGCAACCTCGACAAAGCCTATCTCGATCCAACGATGAACTTCTGGGTGCAGGATTGCGCAGCGGCTACGCAGAACGCCATGTTGGCGGCGACTGGATTGGGACTGGGCTCGGTCTGGTTGGGCGTCTATCCTAACCCGGAACGAGTCAAGAGTGTCTCAAGCATCCTGAGCCTGCCAGAGAAGATCGTTCCCATGAGCATAATCGCCATCGGACACCCCGCGGAGCAGAAAGAGCCGCGCACCCAGTACAACCCCGCTTGCGTACAGTGGGATGAATAGGGGTTAGCAAAGAAGCACCGCCTCAGGCGGTGCTTTAGGTTTGGTTCATTTTGACAGGGACTCCCCTAGATAACGTCCCCGCTCTCCACCGTTTCCGTCCGTGCGCGGTCATACAGATCGAGCGCCTTGAGCAGGAGTTCGGCGGCCTTGGCTGATCCACCGGTTGCCACCGCTATCTCGGCTGCCTTGCGCAACGCCTTGCCAGCCAGTTCGAACCTCTCGAGCCGTTCATAGACCAATGATGCCTGAATGTAGTGGGAGATGGCGAGGTCGTACGCGCCACGGGCATGGAACAACTCGGCTTGGGTCCGTACAATGTCAGCCTGGGACTGCGGATCTTCGGTGGTCATATCAAGGAGTTGCTCTGCTGTGGCAAAGTCCTGGGCATCAACGGCCAGCTGTGCCCTCTTTACCCGCGCCAAGACCAGATCTGCGGTCAGCCTCAACTGCCCAAAGATATGTTCAGCCCGATCGAGGTGCTCGGTGGCGGTAGCGGGTTCACCTAGGTCGCGAAGGTTGGACGCACTTAATAAGTGAGCGGTACCCTGGCGCGACAGGTCCGAATAATCTTCGGCCAGGCGACGGGCCTCTACCGAGTATTCCAGCGCCTTCCTGGCATCTCCATTGCGCTGGTAGGTAAGACTCATGGCGATCAGCGTATTAATGCGCTCTTCATACCCGACATCGGGGGTCTTGTACAGCTCATCGTAGATCAACTGCGCCTCACTAAAGCGCCCCAGACGGAATAAGCAGTTGGCCAACGATGAACGCAGGTGGAAGAGCAGCTTGGGGTCAGAGATATGTTCCATATCTTCCAGGGCTAAGGCCCGTTTGAAGTAGCTCATGGCGAGCAGAAGGTCGTGGCGGCGCATATGGATATTGCCCAGGCCGTACAGAGCCTGGATTACTTTGTGACGGTAGCCCAGCTTTTCAAAGACATCATGGGCTTGTTTATAGAAGGAGATCGAACCATCTAGATCGCCCTTCATCCATGAATAATAGGCTACGGCCATGAAATACTGACCGCGGCTATCGAGATCAAGCAACTCTGTGGTCTCACTTTCGATCTCGGTGATGAGATCGCGGGCAGCATCGAGCTGCTTACTGATGGCTAAGGCCCGCAGACGCTCGATCTTGCTACGGATCGTTGCCTCGCTGTTATCTGAAGCCATGGATTCAAAGAAATAGGCGGGCTTGCCCAGCTGCTCAGCGATCCCCCGCAGGATGCGCTTGGATGGGATCGCCGCTCCACGCTCAATGAGGCTGATGTAGGATGCGGTGGTGAAGTCACCGGCGAGTTCTGCTTGTGTCATTCCGTGCTCTTCGCGCTGTTGGCGTATGATCTGACCTAGCATCGCTGATCCCCTCCTTCGGCTGTAATACACTACAATTGTGTATTATTCCTTCAATTATACATCACACATCAGAATACTGCAGGCATATTACTAGAAAAAACATAAACACCACCTTAAGGTGGCGTTTATGCGTGGTATCAATACCACTAAACTACTTGGAGAGCTCTCAGGGCTTACGGTGCCGCCAGTGAAAATGAACGTTGAACGGCTGGCGATCTGGATCTCTGACTACGATATCGCCCAGATCTCGCACCTGATTGGCGTGCTCGATACCCTTTTCATAGTCCATCTCCTGCAGGTCGGGGCGAGTCATGATCTCCTGAGCTTTGCGATCCAAGTTCTGCTGCGCCTCGCTCTTGTGTTTGTGCGTCATCAAACTCACCTCCGTTTGCTAGTTTGCCCGCGGCGGGTTGATGACGATCTGGTAGATGACAGTCGCAATGCTAGTTTTAGTCATTTAATCAACTCTGAGATCTCCGAAAAAGACGAAACGGGGATGCTCCATGATGAGCATCCCGCGCAGGCTTTTCGCCAACTTCACTAAGGACTAGGGACTGGCGACCAGGGACTCGTCAATCACTTAACGTGATGATCAAACCAAGCAACCGTCCGGGCCCAACGGTCCTGAATGTAGCTTGGCTTCACCAGACCATGATACTGCTCAGGATAGCGGACAAAGACCACCTCTTTGCCCAGCCGCTTAAGAGCCGTGTAGAACTGCTCCGATTGATCGATCGGGCACCGGATATCAGCCTCACCGTGGAGTAGTAGGATCGGGGTGGTCACATTGCGCACATGGCGGATCGCCGACCGGCCCATGTAGAGATCCTCGTCGTCAAAGGCCGGCCCTCCGAGTAGACCCTCATCATATGCCGCTCCGACATCACTGCACCCGTAGAGGGTGTAGACGTTGCTGATGTTGGCCCCTCCAACGGCAGCTTTGAAGCGGTTGGTCTGTGTCACTGTCCAACAGCTCATATAGCCGCCGTAGCTCCAGCCCATGATCCCGACTCGGTTTTCGTCGACGATGCCCGACTCGATGGCTTTGTCCAATCCGGCCATGATATCCTGGTAGTCCTTGCCGCCCCAGTCCTTCACCACGCCCTGGGTAAACTCGGTGCCATAACTAGTGCTCCCACGTGGGTTGGTGAAGACCACGGCATAGCCTTGGTGGGCGAAGATCTGGAAAGAGAGGTTGAAGCTATCCATGTAGACACCGGTTGGCCCGCCATGCACGCTGAGGACGGTCGGATAGCGACGACCGGGTTCATAGCCCTTGGGCTTCATCACCCAACCTTCCACGTCCCAATCATCTGGCCCCTTATATTGCATCTTCTCAGCAGGACAGAGCTCCATACCGCTCAGATACTCCTGATTGAGCCGTGTCAGCTGAGTTGATTGGCCTTGGCACTCGACGTAGATCTGGGGAGGGGTGACGAAGTCATCGGCTACATACACGATGCTGTCAGCACCGAGGTCAAAGCCGGTCACGGTCGCTAAGCCATTCAGCTTCACCGGCTCGATCTCGCCAAAGACGCCGTCGGCCACATTGAGCTTGTGCAGTTGGGAGCTTCCTGCGTCCTCTTTGAGACAGTAGATCGCCTTACCATCGCGATCCCAGCGCAGCTGGCGATAGGAACGGTTGGCGTTCTTCGTTAGGCATTGGATCTTCACGCTGGTCAACGGTAGAGAAACACCGTACAGAGGCGCTGCCCAGATGTTAGAGACGGCAGTGCCGTAGGGGACATCGTTGGCTCCGCCAGTGAAGATGACCCACTGGCCATCGGGTGAGCAGCGTGGCGATACCACCTGACCATCGAAGTCCAGCAACTTGGTCGCGCTCTTGGTCTCAATTTCGACCTCGAGGAGAGTTGTGGAGTAGCGAACCCGCTCGATCTCAAACCGCTGCACCGTGTAGATCAGGCTGCGTCCGTTTGTCTGCCAGGCGAAATCGGTAATCCGCTCGTATTGGTTGGTGAGTCGATCACAACGCTTGCCGTCCAGCGTCAGGAGATGCAGTTGGCGGTAGCTTTGATAGATGAAGCCGGTTCCATCGGCACGATAGTTGAAGTCGGTAATGACCCGGGGAGGCTCGGTCTTCCGGTTGTCGTCCCTGCCATCCTGCTTGTTTTCATCCTTTGGGATGAGATCTTCTGGTTCGCCTGGGTAGCGAGGTCCTTCTACCTTCACAGCGACAGGTGCCAGAAAGGCCAGCTGCCTGCCATCAGGTGACCACTGGGGGGCTGAGGCGGGGTAGACCTCGGTCTTAATCTGCTCGGCTTCACCACCATCCACGCTGATCAGGTAAAGTTGGGCATGCTTCTCCCTTCCGGAGGTAAAAGCGACGCGCGTGCTGTCAGGTGACCAAGCGGGGTTGGCATCATTGCTGCCGTTGGTCAGACGAAAGACCGCGTTGTCTCGATCGCGGCGGACAATCCACAGAGACGTCTTAGCTCGGTCCAGTTCGAGATCGTACTCCTGGAGCACATAGACAACCTTCTGCCCATCTGGGGAGATCTTCATCTCACGCAAGTTCTGGAAATCAACCATGGCTTTGGCGCTCAGCGTTTTGGACAAACCTAACACACTCCTTATTGCCCACAGCCCGACGCCCGCAGTCCACAGTCGGAGACTCGGGGCAGGCGAGGAACTGCTGGATCATGCAGTACTCATTTCCACGATCACAACGAAATCCCTTGCACCATTTTTCTGATTGCTTACAACACTGCTAACTGATCTTCTCGCTGCGGGCTGATGGCTGCAGGCTGCGGGCGATTGTGGTGACTTGTTCATCACAATCATGTATAATAGAAAAAAGCCAATGAGGTGAGCCGCATGACGACACCGGAACAGGTTCTTCGCGAGGCCTATGGTCTCCACGATGCAGAACTACGCCCGGCAGACGGTGGGTTGATCAACCACAACTACCGTGTTAGTTCGTCGCGCGGCGATTTTTCTTTGAAACAGTATTCGTCGTGGGTGACCGATGAAGCGTTGGAGTTCAGTCTACGGCTATTAACTTGGCTCCCCGATCATCTATCCAGCCACCACGTACCCGGGGTCGTCCCGACCACAGAGGGGACGCTCTATGTCCCCGGGCCCGACCGCTGGGTTCTCCAGCAGCATTGCCCAGGCAAGATGGTATCGTTTGAGCAGGTTACGGTCGCGCAGACGGCTGATATGGGAGCGACGCTGGCCACCACCCACCAGGTGCTGGACCGCTACCCCTACAGGCGTCGTCCGCCTCAGCGTCCGCTGTGGCCTGACGCTTCGGGAGCGATCGAGCGCTGTCACGAACTGATGGACCTCGTCCGCCACTCAGGACAGGACGGGTCCTTCGAGCAGACCATCCGCGAGATGGTTGACTTCAAGTTGCGCTACCTGGCGCACCACGAGATATCGCCCCGGAAGTTCATCCACCTTGGTCTGCAGCTCTGCCACAACGACTATCATCTCAGCAATGTGCTCTATGAGGGCGATCGTGTCGTCTCGATCCTCGACTGGGACAACGCCTGCGATTACTTCCGCGGCTATGACCTGATCCGCTGTGCAGGCTTCATCTCCATGCGCCATGGACACTGGCATCCCAATTACTTTCTTGCTTTCACGAAAGGTTACCTGTCTGAACGCAAGCTTCCCGCCGACGAACTGAGGATACTGCCGGAGTTGTGGTTCTCCAAGCTCCTCTCCAGCAATTTTGGCTTTATCCAGCACTATACTGGCACCCACGATCAGGAGATGAGTGATCGCTTCGCCATTCAGCGCTATCAGCTCATGCGTTGGTTGCACGATTATAAAGAAGAGCTCGGTGAACTGCTGGCGAGTATGGCATAACCAGGCCGAAGGCATCAGCCATCAGGCATCAGAAGAGGTAAACGTAAGAGGTCCGCTTCATTGTGAAGCGGACCTCTTTTGATTCCTGCGCTGCCGTGCCTAAGCTCTTCCTCGGGTGTAGGGGCGCCGCCATGCAGCGCCCGCCGTACCCTACTAGGGACTAGAGACTCGGTAGCGCAGCTACCGCAACATCTCTCCCCAGAAGCTCAGATACTCCTCTTTCGTAAACCGTGGCTTGAAGCTATCCTTCACCGCGCGTCCTTTCTCGGCCCCATTGGCGAGAAGATCAATCACAGACATGGCCATGGCTTTGGCCGGAAGGATATAGGCCGCATCGGGATCACTGATGACGAAATCTCGGGCGTGAGCATGCCCGCTAATCCCTCCACATGAGGGGATAATGGCTGGCATCAGGTGCATGATATCACCGGTATCCCCGGAGAAGGCCGCAAAACCACTGACGCCCACGTTCGACTCGCCCACCAGCACCACTGCGTTCTCCCTGAATATCTGGCTCAGTTTGGGTTCGTCAATCATAGGTAGGTAGCCCGGTATCTCCTCGATCTCCACTTCGCCACCGACGGCAAGGGCACCAGCCCGTAGGGCGCGGTTCACCTTCTGGTTGGCATCGAGAATGGCATCTAGGGTCCTGCCCCTGACATAGGTCTCCATCCGCACATCCGCAGGTACGATATTGACGAGATCGCCACCTTTGGTGATGATCGGATGAACGCGGATCGCGTCAGCGTCGCGGAAGGTCTCGCGCTGGGCGTTGATTGCCATCAAGCCAAGCATGGCCGCATTAAGCGCATTGACTCCCTCGTGGGGAGCGCCGCCCGCATGCGCCTCGCGACCGACAAATCTCACCCGCTTACCCATGAAGCCGGCGCTGGTTCCGTCGACCGTAAAGACTTTTCCTGGGGCGTCTGAGGCAATATGGCACATCATCGCCATATCGATATCGTCAAACTCGCCTAAGCGGACTAGCTCCTGCTTACCTCCGAAAAACTGGATCAGACCATCCTCGCGCAGCCGCTGACGGTAGTCCAGCTCCACATATTCCTCGGCCGGCACACCAAAGAGGACAACATCGCCGTCCAGCTCTGCCATCACCCCGCTGCCGACCAGCCCCATGGCAACACCCAACATGGTGGCGACCTGGGCATTATGTCCACAGCAGTGCGCGGCACCGGTCTCACGGTTGCAGTGAGGATGGTCATAGGAAACCACCGCATCCAGTTCACCCAAGACCGCCACCGTCAGCGCCGAGTTGCGGCCCTTCAGGCGGCCCTTCACGCCGGTAACGGCCAGTTCCGCCTGGAAGGGGATCTTCAGGTCGCCCATGATCCGTTGTATCAGAGCGGCCGTCTTCTTCTCCTTGAAGCCCAGCTCCGGATTGCGGAAGATCTCCTCGCCAATGGCGACGATCTCGTCACGGTGCTGATCAATGGCAGCACAGACGCGCTGCTTCAGTGCTGAGGTATCCATATTCGACATCCTTTCAAGGGTTGTTTGTGCAGCAGGTAAGGCAAGCTCGCTGCAGGTTGTCCCAGTATTCGGCATAGCAGGGCCGGAACCGTTGATGGGTTCCGGCCAGAATTGTGTATCTCTCAGCTCCTCGCGTCATTCCCCGCGCCGTCCCCCACTAGGGACTAGGGACTCGAGACTAGGGACTAGGATGTTCGCCCTAATATTGGGTGAACATCCTTTGTATTTCCTGCGCGTCACTGGTCTTCGTCAGCGCCAGCGTCAACAGCACCTTAGCCTTCTGCGGGTTCAGATTGTCGGTGGTGATGATCCCGCGTTTCAGCGCGTCTCCACCCGCTGGGTTCAGGCGACCGCTGCCGGTCCGCGAGCCAAAGCCAACGATCACACCCGTATCGGCGGCAGCACGCAGTGCTTCGCTGGTCTTAGGCGTGGATGCTCCGGCACCGCAGCCTGCGTGGACGATCCCCTTCGCCCCGGCTTCCACCACAGCCTTCACAACCACGTCATCGGATCCAACATAACTATAGACGATATCCACCCGCGGTAGATCGGTCAGCTCACTGAGATCGAACTCCGTCAGATACGTATGCTTGCGCAGCGGGGCGTGATAGAAGGTGACCAGACCGCCATGCACATAGCCCAGTGCACCCAGCTCGTAGTTGCG
>CAYOCI010000013.1:22649-57999 GCA_964402415.1 uncultured Clostridia bacterium | reverse complement strand
TTAGGAAGCTATTACCCTCATACTGCTGGAACTTCCAGTCATCATCACGGAAGAAACGCACCATGGTGTCGTAGATTGGTCCCATTGTTCAACCTCCCTGCACAAGATCAGCCATAGGTCACATGGCCAAGGCGAAAATGAGGATTTACAAGTGATAGCTAGCCTCAGCTACCCACCGTGGTTCTTCCATATAACCTATGGTGATTCCTGCAATCTAGGATCGAAATGAACAGTTTCTGGGATCAAGTTCCACTTTTTTCGGATAGTTTGAAGGAAATGAAAGAATTCTGTGGAATATCATTTGCGATCGACTCAATCTCAAGGGGGTAAGCGAATGAAGAGGCTACTTTGCGGTCTAAGCATTGTGCTCCTGGTATTATTTATGGTGTCGCCTGCCGCCTTTGCTGCCGATCTGCAGGGCACTTATGCCAGCGTTGATGCAGCTAACCAGAAGATCGAGGAGCTTATTCTGACCGCGCAACAGGCTGCGGACCTACAGCTTGCAGGTAGATCTGTTGTAACGGGCAATGATCGTGCAGCCATTAACCACGAGATTAAAGCCATTATCGATAATCTCATTAGTGAGACCAATGCCATCTCCAGAACCGTGATTGAGGATGCTGCTGCCAATGGGATTACGGTTGTCTGCACATATGTTAAGGTCGAAGTCGGCGGCAGGAAGGTAAGAATTGATCCTCTGATAGTCTGCGACGCGTAGACCCTGTTGGTGCGCATCCGGTTGTGCAACAAAGAGCAGCCGCACGGCTGCTCTTTGTTTCTCACGAAATCAGTCGTGGGGGGAGGAAATCATGCAAGGGCTCATCCTAGGGCAAAATGGCCGAAGCCTTGAGACAGTACGGCAGAAAACGGCCGAACTCGATCTGCTCGCCCGTGGTGACGGCGCAGAGATAATGATCCAGCGGATCCAGCCTGATCGGTTGTTCAAGCTGGTTCCAAGTGATAGCGGCGAGACCATGGAGTTTTTCTACATTCTTGAGGGACAGGTTAGCACCGAGGTGGACGGCTCCAACCAACTCTTGAAGGCTGGAGACTACTTCTACGTTCATCACCTGCAGGCACCAGCTTACTTCAAGACGCTCTCCCCTGTGACAGTCCTCTACGTCTCCACCGAGCCTGTATTCCACTACTTGAGCGATCGCATCCGTGAACTCAATGCCATCCTGAGCAGCGTTGAGCAAAAGGATCTTTATACCTCAGATCATAGCCTGCGCGTTCGCGAGTACGCCAAGGGGACAGGCACTCGCCTTAATCTCTCACGTGAACGTCTCGATGTGCTCATTCATGCTGCCCTATTCCACGATTTGGGTAAGAACAACATTCCTGATGGAGTGTTGAACAAACCCGGCCGCCTGACGAATGAGGAGATGGCTTACATCAAGCGTCACCCCGTCGATGGCAAAGAGCTAGTAAAGGGAACGTTCCTCCGTGATATCGGCAAGATCATCGAGCAGCATCATGAACGTATAGACGGCTCTGGATACCCCGCTGGACTAAGAGGAGAGGAAATCGCCCTCGAGGCGAGGATTATTGCGGTGGCAGACTCCTACGATGCCATGACCACCGCCCGCCCATATCGCGGGCCGATGAGTCCCGAGGTAGCGCTGGCTGAACTCAAGGAGCTTAGCGGGGTGACATACGATGCCAAAGTGGTACACGCTTTTGAACAGTATTTGATCGACGAAGGAGTTATCAAAGAGCCATGTCGCTAAACAGCGACATGGCTCTTTCCTTTCGTAGCCACCAAGGCACCAAGCCGCCACGCCCCCCGTGGAAGCCAAAAGTGTGTAGTCCCTCTGCTGTCTGGTTCAACTAGCTACTCAACCGCCGCATCCTACGTCACAACTGTTTCCCGTGCCCAATACGGGCACTGCCGACACCGCGCCTACCCGGCGCTAGTTGTGACTGCGGTCGGCGTGGACGCGTTGCTTCGCAGCCGCATCCGCTCTGGTGTCTACTCCTCGGTTCTACGCAGCATCCTTAGTCCAGCGAAGACGGCCCAGGGCTTGCCGTCTCGGAAATGGAAGCGTAGGACCTTCTGGCCGCGGTAATCATAGACCAAGGTGTGATCGCTGCTGGCACGCAGAGCGAACTGTTCGCCCTCGTTCTCAAGCCTCAGCCCGTCGTCCTCGGCGAAGACGCGGAGATTGCCGCCTTCAGCAGAACGGTAGCGTCCAACAAAACTCTGCAGTTCATCCGGACTAGCCTGATATTCGGGCTCGATGCTGCGTTTCTGCGTGAGCGGCAGACCCAGAGCGGTGTTGACCGCGGCCAGCCAGATGGCGTTGGCGGAGACCCCGGTGACATTGGTGAGGGCCGCCACCGTCAGTCCACGCTCGGGTACAAAACCGAAGTTGGATGAGACCCCGGGCTGTGATCCGCCATGCTCCACCAAGGTAACGGCACCATAGGGGGTCGACTGTAGGGCATAGCCATAGGCGGTCATGCGGCCGATCGGATAGACTGGTTGCCACATGGCCTGCAGTAGCTTCGGGTCAACCAGTGATCTGCCGCCCCACTCGCCACCACGTAGGTAGAGCTGACCGTATTTCACCAGATCGACGGCGCTGGCGCGGACCCCTCCGCCCACCTCATAGTTGCCCAGTTCGGGCCACTCGGCGGGGTCGTGGGATTGGGTCTTCTTGTTGTAGAGATAAGGCACGGTGACATTGGTCATACGCGCCAACTCCTCGAGGGTGTAGGTTGACCGGTTCATCTCCAGTCGGTCAAGTACTCGCTCGGTCATCACGCGGCGGTAGAGCCGACCGGTCAGACGCTCGATGATTGCCCCCAATAGCAGGAAGCCATCGTTGCAGTAACTGAGATAATCACCGGGTTTGCCCAACATCTGATACTCGGCGGAATTCAGGTACTCGATATGTTGGTCAAAGGTACGTAGCTCCTGGCGCCGGTGCATGGGCGGGATCCCGCTCGTATGCGAAAGCAGGTGATGGATCTTGATCTCATCCACCTTCTCCACCCCGCGCAGGCGCAGTTCAGGCAGGTACTTGATTACGGGATCGATGACGGAGAGACGTCCTTCGCTGGCCAACTGCATGATCACTAAGGCCGTGAAAGACTTGCTCACCGATGCGGTACCAAAGACGGTCTCCGGTGTGACCGGCGCTTGGGTAGCTAGATCGCGAACCCCGAAGCCGTTCTGGTAGATGACCTCGCCGTTCTGAGCCACAGCCACCGCCACGCCGACGATCTGCTGGTCACTCATGGTCTTGTCTACATAACGTTCAAATGCGGACCACACAAAAATCACCTCCGGCGATTTTTGAGTCCCTAGCCCTCAGTCCCTAGTCCCTAGTAGAACGGGTCTTAAGACGATATTCTGGTCCACGAGGAGCGAGGGTCGAGGGGCGTGGGACTCATTTTATTCAGTAGTTGAGTTAATACTAGTCTCAATACCAACGCTCACAAAGGGGGTTTACCATGCCCAATACTCAGCACCAAAACGACAAGTATGTGCAGCTGCGCAAGTCGCTACATATCAGCGCCCGCGACATCATCCAGCAACAGATACCCACCGCTAAGCTTCCGGACGAGGCGATCTATGCGTCGGTGGACAAGCTGCTCATGAGCCATATCGACAATTTCGTTGCACGGCTGATGGAAGACAAAGCGCGGATGCACACCCTTGTCGACCATATCGTCAAGGATGTGGAATCGACACTGCAGAGGTAATCGAAGAACAGCAAAGCGATTTTGTGCCAAGGAGGGAGAGTGATCTCCCTCTTTTCTGCTGATTCGAAGGCGAGCCGGAGCCTATCGCGATTTGTCAAAATCGCTGTCGGTGGGACATGTAGCGCCCGCGCACACCCGGTATCTCACTAAGAACTAGGGACTAGGGACTCAGCTTGCTGCTGTCTCTTCTCCACTGGGGCAAAGGCGCGGTTATAGAAGACAGAGGCAAACAGGTAGATAACACAGGTGATGTAATACGGCGAGCTATTTCCGTAGGTATCCATCATGAAGCCGCCCAGCATCTGACTGAAGGTGCGGGCCAGACTGTCAGCCATACTCATGGCCGAACTGGCGGTGGCGCGCTGCTCGGCAGGCACGATCTCCATGGCAAAGGATGTGGAGATCGGCGATGACATGTTCATAAAAGAGTTGCGCACCCAGAAGAGCACCGTAACCACCGCCAGGCTCGGAACCCACGCGATGGAAAATAGAGCTGGGATGGAGAGCAACTGCGTAATCAAGACTGACTTCACCTTGCCAAACCGCTTGACCAAGAAAGGGCTCATCAGTGTTGCCACCGTCAGCACGACACGTGAACCAAAGGTAACGGTACTCACCTGAGCGGAGCTGGCATGGAGGGAATCAGTGAGAAATACGTTGAAGAAGGGCACGGTCATACCGGCACCCGCTCCGATCAGAACGCGGTAGAAGGTCAGGTCGCGCATGGTCTTGTCGCGGAAGATGGTCGCCACATCCAGCGCAATGCTACGCTTGATGGGCTGACGAGGCTTCTCCTTGATATAGAGAACAGGCAGAGAGGCAAGCACAACGAAGATCAAGGAGATTGCAAGGGCATAGCGGAGTTGGCTTAGCTCCAGTATCGCTGGCAGCCCCATGGCATCAACGACTAACATGAGAATGAACGGCAGAATACCCGCCAAGGCGCTCCCAACCATGCCTGCCACCGTCTGCAGGGCGTGGTTGACTGAAAAAAGATGAATGCGTTCGCGTGGAGAGCTATTTTCCATCAGAAAAGGGTTCTGCACCACCCCTTGAAAGGTGGTGGCTGCCCCTTTGGTGAAGCTGAAGAGCAGCAAGAGCTGAGGCTGGGTGCACGCCACCTGACCAGTGCCGCTGATGGCGGTGAGCGCGATCGCGCAGAGGATGGTGCGACGCCTGTCCATACGGTCAGCCATGATGCCGATGGGGATCGATGAGACGGCGGTGGCAAGGCTTGCCATGGCCATGAAGGTGCCGATGTACGACTTGGAGAAGCCCAGCTTGAGCAGGTAGACGTTCATGATGGTGGAGAAGACACCCAAGCAGATCTGTGTCAATGCGTGACTTCCCAGAAACAGTTTGGCGTTAAGCTGGAAGGCGCGGAGATGTGACCAGTAACTGCCTGAGGAAGGTCCTATGGGTTCGGTGGTTGGTGATGATCCGTTCACGTTGGGTCTCCCTTCCGGGCATGGCTGCAAAGCAACATGCCCACGCTCACCATAGTTACATCTAGCGCCGGCTAGGCGCGAGGTCGTCAGCGACCTATGCAGGTCGCGAAAGACAGATGTAACGGAGGATGAGCGGTTGAGTAAGCTAATGTTGGCCCCTCGCTCCTCGTCCCTCGCGGGGTCAACGACTAGGACAGCGAAGAACTCGACCGTCGGCAAGGATAAATGGCCTCGCAATTGGCTGCGAGGCCATTTGTTCGTTTACAGTATTATTCGCGTAGCGTGCCGAGAATCCTCTTTGAGACCGCTGAAAACGCACGGGAGACGCGGCATGGCAACCATGCTACAGGGGTATTGGTCTCCCCCACTGCGGGCGGCGGGCTGATGGCTGCGGGCTGGCGCAGCTACGCTGCGCCTAGAGTGTCACCTCGACTGTCGCCTTGCCGGCGCGGTCGGCCTTGGCCACGAGGGTGACCTTGGTACCGGGCTGCGCTTGCACCAGCCACTCAACCTTCTTCTCGCTGCGTCCAAGTAGATGGCCAAGCTCGACCTTCTCCTTACCTACCGGGATGGTAATCCCTTCGCCTTGGATCATGGCTTCGGCAGGCTTGGCGACCTTGGCCTGGGCGGCCATGTCGGATGCGCTGGTAGGCAGGTAACCCTGGTTGACCACAGCAGCGGTAACACGATAGAAGCCCTCGGCGCTCTTCTCTACCTTGACCTTGCGGATGCCGAGCTGCGGCAGGCTGTGGGCGTGAACCAAGGTGAACTTCATGTTCTTATGGCACTCGGCTTCGAGGTACTTTAGCGGCGGGTTCTGAATCACGTACTTGGTCTTCCAGCCGCCGATCTCCACCTCACCAAGCTGGGGATGAACGAATGGGGTCCAGCTGACGAAGCCTTCGCCGTCTAGCTCCTTGTCGTTCCATTGCAGCAGCTTGACTTGATCAGCCTCATGCTCTTGGGGGGTCTTCTTCAAGCGCGAGTTGAAGTCGGTCTTCTCCACTCCGGCCACAGCCATGGCGTTCCACAGCTCGGTGGACCAGCAGAGGACACCGCGATGCTCATAGACCCAGTCCATGAAGACGCCACGCAGCGGATTGTTCTTATCAGCCGTAAAGCCTTCGAAGACACCAGTCTGCGGATAGCCGCTGAACTCCCCGCCGCGTTCACCGATGGCCTTGTAATACTCGCGGTCACGTCCCGGAAACTTGTCGTCGGGCTTGGTACACATCGGGCGGAGATGCACGCCGCCAGAGGTGTGATAGGACATTGCCCCGGCGATATTTTTCTTCGAGATGATGAAATCGCCGACGGTCTTGGTCTCAGGCTCGGAGAACGGGTACGGACCAGAGCCACGCTGGCGGGCATCGATATCCCAGTGCGCAGGGGCATTGCGATTGACGTCCAGACCCCAGCGCGGACGGGCGACATTGACCTCAACGCCGTCGAAGTTTTGGATCTTGCCCTCGGGATAGACGCGATAGTAGACGCCACCACGTTCATCCGGGCCACGCTTGACCATCAGGCGGGGATCCTTGTCGGAGACCTTCCAGTCGCCATGCTCGTCTTTGACACGCATCTGGGTGATCCAGCCGTCGCCGTTCATGTCTTCACTGTGGAGACCGTCCTGGTCTTCTTCAAATGGGAAGAGGCGTGTGCTGCTACGCAGGATGTAGGGAGTGTGCAGATACACTTCGCCACCGTCAATACTGACGCGCGGCACGATGTAGAAGGTCTTGTTGTCTAGGAGTTCGGTGATCTCGTCACTCTGCCCATAGTTCTCGAGCAGATAATGGATGGTGTAGAGCGCCACGGCGGAGCCGGTCACTTCACCAGCATGGAAGTTGGCATCGATATAATAGGCAGGCTTGTCATCGGCGCAGCCGGTGGCGTGGTTGGTGATCTCCATGCACAGGATCTCGCGGCCCTCATAGGTCTTGCCGATGGGGTAAATGCGGGTCAGTCCGGGAAACGCCGCCTGCCATTGGTTGAGCAGGTCGATGATCTCGGCATAGGTGCAATAATGAGCGGGGTTATAGGGGACTTTCATGGAATCGCTCCTCTCCAATTAAGAATGAAGAATTAAGAGTTAAGAGTTGGGGACGGAGGGGTGGGGCCGCGGGCGACCTCGGTGAGTATTTCCGCGGGAACTCGTGGACTTGTGGACTCCATGCAACGGGTACCTTGGTGGCTTGGTGGCTTGGTGGCTTGGTGGCTTGGTGGCTTGGTGACTTGGTGGCTTGGTGGCTTGGTGACTCGGCTACGCTTTCAGCGTAGCCGCGACCTTGCCCGCTCGCGGTGCATGGGCGGTGACGGTGACTTCGCCACCTGCGGGTAGGCGAACCAGCCACTCTACTTTGCGGCGGGAGGCGAGGGAGTTACCTAACCGGCCAGGCAGATGGCCAAGATCCTTCTTGACCTCGCCCTGAAGTAGTTCGCCGCCTGCGCAGATCGCCAGCGTTACTGTGACCGGTTTGGCGGTCTTATTCTGCTCGGCCTTGGTGGAGCCTGAGGTGGGCAGGTAGCCGACGTTCTCGACAGCTGCGGTGACGCGGTAGATATCCTCGCCGATCCGCTCCAACTTGGTCTGGCGGATGGCTAGGCGCGGCAACGTCTGGGCTTGCACCAGGGAGAAGCGCATGTTCTTGACGCACTCCTGTTCCAAGAGATGTGCAGGGGCGTTCTGGCGCACGGTCTTGGGCAGCCAGCCGCCGATCTCCACCTGACCCAGCTCGGGATGCTCAAACGGATGCCAGGTGACGAAGCCCTGGCCGCCTAGAACTTCATCGTTCCACTTCAGCAGCTTTACACCTGCCTCCTCCGCCTGCTTCTCGCTCTGTTGAATCATCTCCAGCATGCCACGCTTGGGCAGGCCCGCTTGGGCGTTGATATCCCAGAGCTCAGTGGCGTAGGCGATCACACCCAGGTAGTCGTAGATGAAGTCCATGAAGCTCCCGGCCGAGGGGCGGCTCTTGTCAAAGGTGAAGCTCTCAAAGATCGAGATGCAGGGATAGCCGGTCAGTTCCTTGCCCTTGTCACCGATCGCCTTCATCGCCTGTAGGTCGAGGACGGGGACCTTCTGGTCTGCTTCGGTGCAGGTGGGCCGCAAGATCCAGCCACCTGAGGTATGGTAGCTGAGGGCGCCGGCGATATTACGCTGTTTGAGCAGGAAGTCACCCACGGAGCGGGTCTCCGGCTCTGAGAAGGGGTAGGGCCCTGCCCCTGGGGTTTCGCGCCGCCAGACCATGGGATAGTTGCGGTTTAGGTCTAGGCCCCACTTGCGCGGAGCCATCTTCACCTCATAACCATCATAGTTCTTGACCCGACCCTCAGGGTAGAGATGGTAGAACGGACCCTGGCGGTCGTCGGGACCACGCTTGATCAAGAGGCGCGGGTCCTGTGCGGAGACCTTCCAAGTGCCGGTGAGATCATCGCGTACGCGCATGGAGAGGATATGACCGTCACCATCGATATCGGCCGCATCCAGACCATCGAAATCGGATGGCTCGGGGTGCATCCACTCGCGCACGCTGCTACGAAGCATGTGCGGCGTGGTCAGATAGAGCTCCGAGCCGTCCGGGCTGACCCGAGGCAACACATAGAAGACGATCTGGTCCAACAGATGGGTCACCGTCTCGTCCTGACCGTAGTTGGTGAGAAGATGGTCGATGGTATACAGGCAGACTGCTGAGCCAGTTACCTCGCCTGCGTGGTGGTTGCCGTCGACATAGTACCCTGGCTTGTCGTCGGCCGGACCTGTGGCGGAGTTTGTCAGCTCCAATATCCACAGATCTCGGCCCTCGTAGCTCTTGCCGATGGAGTAGAGCCGTGTCAGCTGAGGAAACTTCGCATGGAAGCGGCGCAGAGCGTCGACAATCTCGTCGTAGGTAAGGTAACGGTTATACTCGAGCATCAGACTTCCCATGGGTTCACCGTCCTTTCGTGGCGGAGTCAGGAGTCATAAGTCATAGAGACCTCTGGGAGTCATAAGTCAAAAAGGGGACGGGGACGAAAGATCAATTCCGCTCTTTTCTGTTTTCTCTCTGACGAGATATTTCCCCTTCCGATGGAGTGAGAAAATTACTATACCGGAAGGATATTTACCCCTTTGGTGGTACGCTTCTGTTTTCGTAGGTTATGATTGCCCCAACTCATGACTCATGACTTGTGACTCATGACTCCACGAAGGAACCTTCACGGCGCCGCCGAATGATTGTGTATACGCAATCTGCTCTATGCGCTACCACACGACCACAGAGCGTCATCCCAGTTTCTCGAACGCTGTGGGCCGCTGGCTGTGGGCTGTGGGCAACATCAGCAAAGGGGGAACGACAGTGGCAGTAGATCTGATCCTCTACAATGGCCATATCATTACGGTGGATGCGAAGGCACCCCGCGCCCAGGCAGTGGCGATCGCCAACGGTCGCTTTGTCGCGGTAGGAGACAATGACGAGGTCCTGGCGTACAAGAGTGCGGATACTCAGTTGGTCGACCTGGATGGTCAGACTGTGGTCCCCGGTTTCGACGACAGCCATATGCATCTGCTCAATGTGGGCACCGCCATGGAGCGCGTGGAGCTGAGCCCAGCCCGTTCGCGCGCGCAGCTGGTCGCCATCGCCCGCGACTTCCTCGCTACGAATCCGGGTCTGACGTTGCTGGTTGGTCGCGGCTGGAACCAAGACCGCTTCGATGACCAACAGATACCAACCCGCCACGATCTCGATCAGATCTCCACCGAGATCCCGATCTTCTTCAGCCGCGTCTGCGGGCACCTCGCCGTGGTCAATAGCAAAGCACTGCAAGTGTCTGGGGTCGGCCGCGGGGTCGAGCAGGTCCGTGGTGGTCAGGTTGACCTGGACGCTGACGGTGAGCCTACCGGCGTGCTCCGTGAAGAGGCGACGGACCTGGTCGGATGCATCTTCCCCAGGACCAATCCGGCTGACTACAAGCGCAGATACCATAAGGGCGCTCTGCTCGCCTCCAGCCTCGGCCTGACCAGTGTTCAGACCGATGATATGGGTGATCTGCATGATGTCGAGGCCAAGCTACAGGCGCTCCACGAACTGGTCGAAGAGGGCAATCTGCCCGTGCGCGTCAATCTGCAGATCCGTCTGTCCAAGCCAGAGTTGGTGGCGAACTTGCTGGAGCTGCGCCAGCGCCGCACCTTCCCCGCCCACACGGTGGAGTTTGGGCCGGTGAAGATCATGACCGATGGCTCCTTAGGCGGACGGACGGCCGCCATGAACGAACCCTATGCTGATGATCCTTCCACGCGCGGTGTCGCGGTGTTGGACCAGGACGAGGTCGACAGCATCTTCGCCGCGGCCCATGATCACGGTCTTCAGGTGAGCGGTCATGCCATTGGCGACCACGCCATGCAGTTGATGCTCAATGGCTTTCGCCACGTTTTGACCAAGAAGCCGACTTCCGATGCCCGTCCCCGCATCATTCATGCGCAAATCACCACCCCGAGCATCCTCGCTGAGATGAGAGAGCTGGGTGTGGTCGCCGATATCCAACCGACCTTTGTCGGCACTGACCTGCATATCGTCGAACAACGCATCGGACACGACCGTGCCGCCTCCACCTATGCCTGGAAGACCATGCGTGAGATGGGCATTCCTACTGCAGGTGGTTCGGACTCGCCGGTGGAGAGCTGCAGCCCGCTGCTCGGGATCTACTCTGCCGTCACGCGCCAAGATGCGGAGGGTTATCCAGTGGGCGGCTGGCTACCTGACCAGAAGCTGACCGTGGAGCAGTCGATCGAGCTCTTCACCATGGGCTCGGCCTATGCCTGCTTTGAAGAAGAGGTCAAAGGTTCCATCTCGGTGGGCAAGCTGGCCGACCTGGTGGTCCTGGGCGACGATATCACGGCCATCGCTCCCGAGAAGATCAAGGATGTGCGCGTAGCAGCGACATACGTGGGCGGGAAGAGGGCCCATTAGCGGAGTCCCTCGCTCCACGCCCCTCGTGGGTTAACGAAGCGTGCGAAGAGAAAGTATCCGGGGAAATGAAGACTGATGTATTAAGGGGTTAGCACATACTGCTAACCCCTGTTTCTTGTTTGTGTTGTTAGTTATCAATCCTGTAACAACCATAGACCATTTGATGACCATCACTTTATACTGGTTGTAGTCGCTGCTGGAGCTACCCAGGGTAACCTTGCTAGGGACTAGGGACTAGAGACTAGGGACATACCGGAGGTACGACATATGCTGAAACGAGTTGTAGCAACATTACTGGCAATCATACTCACAACCTTTTCATCAGTGGGGGTGGCATCGATGCCCGAGCGCACGCCACCGGGCGAGCGGATCAACATGACCTATCTGCATCTCGGCACGCCTGCCCAGCAACTAGAGTATATCAACAAGACCAATGGGGCGCTGGATATCGTCTCGCCCAGTTATTTTGATCTCAACGCTGACGGCAGTCTGCTCTTCACCAGTAAATATCAGGCAAGCTTCGTCGACGAGATGCATCGGCGTGGGATCAAGGTGGTCCCCTACCTCTCTAACCATTGGGACCGTGATGCTGGCCGTGTCGCCCTGGGCAACCGCGAGCTCCTGACCACGCAGATTGCTGAAGCCGTTAAGAAGTATCAGCTTGATGGCGTCAACGTTGATATTGAGAATCTAACCGAGGTGGATCGGGAGAACTATACCGACCTGGTTCGTCTGCTGCGCGAGAAGATGCCCGAAAGCCAGGTCTCGGTGGCGGTGCCGGCCAATCCCAATCGGCGCACCACTGGCTGGGTCGGATGTTATGACAACGCCAAGCTCAGCGAGTATGCCGACTACCTGATGCTGATGGCCTATGACGAGAGCTACCGTGGTAGCGCCGAAAAGCCGGTCGCCAGCGCTCAGTTCGTTGAGGGCGCGATCCAGACCATCCTCGCCGAGGGCGTTCCTGCCACCAAGGTGGTCTTAGGCATCCCGTTCTACGGACGAATCTGGAAGAGCGACGGCAGTCTGGTTGGTGATGGGCTGAGTAGCTGGGAGACCATGGACCTGGTCAAGCAGTTTGGTGGCACAGTCAGCTATGATGCGCTGCGCCAGTCACCTAAAGCAAGCTTCACGATCCCGGCAGGGCAAGAGGGTACCATGGGCTGGGGCAAGAAGCTGACGGCCGGCTCCTATACGGTCTGGTTTGAGAACACGCAGTCGATCAAGGCTAAGCTCGATCTCGTCCATCAGTACGGCCTGCGCGGCAGTGGCAGTTGGAGCCTGGGACAGGAGCTGCCCGAGATCTGGGGCTGGTACGACCTGAAGCTGCAAGGGCGGCTGTTTACCGATATCGATGGTCATTGGGCCGCCAGTGACATTCTGGCCATGGCCAACCGCAAGTGGATGGTCGGGATAGCCGATTTCCAATTTGGTCCCGAGAAGTATCTGACCAGGGCTGAGGCCTCGGCCATCCTAGTGCGCGTGCTAGGGCTGGGACTGCCTGCAGGTGCGGTGCCACCGAACTACACCGACCTGGCTGCCGATCATTGGGCCAAAGAGAGCATCGCCATCATCAGCCACCACGGGTTGATACGCGGCACCGCCCAGGGGCAGTTTGCGCCGGATATGCCCGTCACCCGTGAACAGATGGCGGTCATCCTGCACCGGGTGCTGGGCTACAATGAGCTCAATGCTGATCCCGTCACCTTCCCGGATGTGCACCCGGCCAGCTGGGCCAAGGACTCCATCCGCATCATGCAGCAGCATGGGATCATGGGTGGCAGCACCGATGGCAACTTCCATCCTGCCCAACCGCTGAAACGTGGGGAGATGGCTGCGCTGCTGAATCGCCTGGCGGCGAGGCTGAGCGATAGCCAACAGGCATCCGCCATCAGCCAACAATAGTAGCAGTAGCCTCGGTTGAGGAGAGATAGCAAAGAAGTGGCTACCCTGTGCCAAGGGCACCAGGGTAGCCACTGTTGATTCGGAACTGACTGGGATTTAGTTAACAGCGGGGTCAGCCCCCCTGTTAACTAGTTTCGTGCGTAGCATGGCTGCGCCGCTACATCTGTTCTCTCGCTGTGGGCTGCGGGCTGCGGGCCGTGGACTCGCGCAGCGCCTGTCTCAGCCCCTTCGGATAATGGTTCTTTAGCTGGCCGTCGGCCAGCTTCCCCCATCCTAAGGGGTAGCCATCGACAGTAACCACCGACCAGCCACGGTCAGAGCGGTCAGCGGCTAGCGCCTCACCACCGAGGTAACGTCTCACCTCGACTCCATCGGCAGATAGATCTACCGAACGCTGCCACTCTCCGGGGACGAGGCTAAGGGCCAGAGCGTGGGATGGTTCGAAGCGTCCCTTCTTGACCGTGCCAAGATGCCAGCCAGGTCGTAGCACCTTCAGGTGGTCTAGGCTGGGACAACCGTCAGGCAGCAGATAGAGCTGGTCGCCGAACAAGACAAAAGGGCCATCGAACGTGATACTCAGGGTGTCGGCAGCAAACTGTGAGAGCAGCCGCTGTAGGTCAGGGCTGGGACGCTGGGATTTGTGCATGGCCACCCAGGGTGCCTTCCCGCCGGTCCCGTGCCCTTTGCGGAGTCGGGCGATGAAATGCCCTTCCCCTTGAATGCAGTGCGGCCAGAGCCGGACGGTTTGCGTGGGCGAGGCCAGCTGAACGTCGACGTCGCGACTGAAGAGCGGAGCGTTCGGCACCGGCTCGAGGCTGAAGTCCGGGTGGCTTTCGAGGAAGCCCTCGATCTGCTCCTCGTTCTCCTCAGAGGCGAAGGTGCAGGTGGAGTAGACGAGGACACCGCCTGGACGGAGCATCTGGGCCGCCAGGTCGAGGATATCGCTCTGCATGGCGGCGCAGTGGGCGACCTTGTCCTCGGACCAGTCATCCACCGCCTCGTCCAGCTTGCGGAACATCCCCTCACCGGAGCAGGGGGCATCAACGACGATGCGATCAAAGAACTCGGGCAGGCGAGCGGCCAGCCGCTCGGCGGTCTCATTGGTGATCAGGGCGTTCTTGGCACCCCAGCGCTCGAGATTCTCGGCGAGGATCTTGACGCGATTGGGCATGATCTCGTTGGCCACCAGGAGACCGCTGTTCTGCAGATAGCCCAGGATCTGCGTCGACTTCCCCCCGGGGGCGGCGCAGAGGTCTAGGATCTTCTCACCCGGTTGTGGTTCCAGCGCTTCCACCACGGCCATGGCGCTGGGTTCTTGAATGTAGTATAAGCCAGCGGCATGGTAGGGGTGACGCCCGGGGCGCTCCTGCTCATCAAAATAGAAGCCCAGCTGGCACCACGGGATGGGTGTGAGTGAGAACGGCATGGCGTCCAGGAAGCGCTCACGGGTTAGCTTGAGCGGGTTAAGGCGCAGCCCTTTGTACGGTTCGCGCTCGTAAGTCGAAAGGAAGGCCTCCAGTTCACCCGACGGGAGCTGATGGGTGATGCGGTCGACAAAGGCCTTGGGCAGTGGCAATGGTGGCATCGGCTTGATCACTCTTTCGTAATTGGTGCCTTGAGCTTGACGATGACACGATCGAGCCCGTGCTCTTCAAACTCATCGCTGTATTCATCTTCACGTTCCCAGATACGCATGGCGCGGGTCTCTTGCGCAGACCGGCCTTCTTCGGCAGGAATGGATCCGCCGTTGTCTATGTCTCGGGTGGCTAGACGTGACACGAGCTCTTCCCAGAAGTTCTCTTCGTCATACTCATCGATGAATTCCCTGACCTGACTTTCTTCAAGCGCGAGACTGGGATAGTATTTGTCTTTCTCGTGGACATAGTCCACCAGATTGTCTAGCCCATATGGCTTGGCAAAGGAATAGAGGTAGCTCTCCAACTCCTCATATTCTGTTTTGATGGTATCGGTGCGATGCGCGTTGATCAGCCATGCGCCTGTGTAGACCAGGTCAAGCAGCAACCGGTACTGCTTGTTGGTAAGATTGATCTTCATGGTTGTCCTCCCATATGCTCTTCTGGATAGTCTTGCCGCTTAAGGAGATCATCATAACGTTCGCCCCGGATCCGCTATCCCCTCTCCCTATCGACGAAAATCGCCGCTCACCATTTTGCGCGCCACACTGACCAACTGCGATTTGCCTGAATAAGATGTGATGAGGAGCGACCTGATGAGTGGCGATTAGGCGGGTGCTGGGGGGGAGGGATAGCCCGTGACGACGGAGGTGAAGAGCGGAGTGCTATGGAGTGGTAAGACGCTGGTGCGCGTTGAAGGATATATCGGCTGGTTGAACCACGATGGCTGGGAGCGCGTGGAGCTAGATCGCGGTCAGGATGGTGTACGTCTGCTCAAGATCTATCCTGACGGTAGAACAGACTGTGTCCCGCTCTGGGAACTGGACCGGTAGACGTAGAAACAACTGAAGATCGGGGTCAAGCCCCGATCTTCAGTTGTTTGCGATTGGGTTACCTTAGCGCCTCAACCACCTTGGTAAGCGATTCAAGCCCCTTCTCCTCGGCCTGACGGGCGGCCTGCAAGACCGCCGTCGCCTTTGCCTGCAGTTCAGCGCTATTGGTTGCAGGCTCCGGCCAGAAGGGGTAGAGCTTGGTCATCTCATTGAGCTGACCAGCCACCACCTGATAGTGGGACTTGGCCTCGAGTAGCAGCGGAGCCGCGGCACCACCGAGGCGCGTCGCCGCCTCGTCGAGGAAGGCCACCGCCTGGTCGCGGCATTCGCTCCAAACGGCGGCATTATAGCCTAAGCCGACCATGCTGGCTTGAGAGGATTGCAGTGCGTGGAGCCAATTATCATAGGCGTCGAGACCTGCTTTGTATCCTGGGTAGATCCACTTGGCAGGGCCGGTGGCGTGCTCAAGGGCGAATTCCACGGCCTCTTTCACCACGGCACGATCGTCGGCGGTATGACCGCGCTCGACGGCATAGAGTTCGAGGCAGCCGATCTCCGTCTGACCGAGCTCCATCCATGGCTTGGGGCCTTTTGCTCCATTGGCAGCAGGACCGGAAAAGAGATAGCCCTGGTCATCATAGCCATTGACGACGTAGAACTCGGGGATCATCAGCTCCCAGCCATAGCAGGGGATGCCTCGATCGATGGCGCTCTTCGCAAGTTCCCAAGCGGCGCGCTGCTTGTCCGCAAACTCGGGTTGGGCCTTGGTGGCGACAATGCCATTGACGGTATAACCAAGGTTGTGACCGAGGTTGAAGAGCATCTCGGTGTGCCAGGCAGTGGGGCCGCTGGGGCAGCCGGTCGGATCCATATTGATGATGAAGGCGTGGCCGGTACCACCGTAGAGCCAGGCGGTCGAGATGGGAATGCCGAGGTAGTCTAGACAGCCTTTGAGAACGCCCATGTGAGAGACCCAAGCGGGTTGCCAAGCGAGACCTGAGAGTTGCTTTGCCATATGACAGTCCTCCTTTAATCTTGGTAGCTCCATTTTACGTGAGCGAGTCGGACATAGAATGGCGGAGTAATCGGGAAATGTGCAACGTCTTAGAAATTTCGGGTTGGAGGGCTGCTGGCGTCAGCTTAGCAGAGACCCAAGCGTCCGCTCCAACACGCTACGCAAGCGGTTTCGAAGCCAGACCGGCGATCGGACGATAAAGGGTGAGGGGGATGCCAAGAGGATAAGCAGCAACTGCGCGATGCTGGCAACCTCGAGGCGGAAGCTCCCTCCATCAAGCTGCGTTGCCTTGACAGCAGCGAGATCAACCGCCTGGGGAAGCGCGAAGTCGATCTCCACCGTATAGGGGCCAACTGGCTGCGACATGGGGGCCGTATCATCGGATGCCGTCGCGACATGTGATCGATGGACGGAACTGA
The DNA here is from genome assembly GCA_964402415.1 of uncultured Clostridia bacterium. Taxonomy (GTDB): domain Bacteria; phylum Bacillota; class JAAYKD01; order JAAYKD01; family CAYOCI01; genus CAYOCI01. The sequence continues at coordinate 41,086 of CAYOCI010000013.1, read as the reverse complement.
GCCGCCCAAAGAGCTCCGCCAGATGCCGCCCGCGTTGGTCAGGCATCTGCTCGTAGTAACGCGAGAGTCGCTCCAGATCGGCGCGCTGCTGTTCGGTCATAAAAACACTGGGAAGGGAGAAGGCATGGCCGTGATAGCGGTAACCGCGTCGCCGATGGCAGTATTCCAGCGGGGCGCCAAGGGAGTCGCGCAGATACTCGATGTCGCGCGTCGCCTGACGCATGGAGATCTCGAACTGTTCAGCTAGGATGCGCGTGGTCGGGTAGTATTCGGCGCGAACCTGGGCATCAAACCAGGCGATGCGGTGCAGATTGCTCATGCCTCTCGTCCTTCCATTGCTTGCGAGCTGCTACCCCTGCCTGCGGCCGCAGCCCTAGGGTTTGGGCATAGCTTGTCTGCGTGTTTCGGCATCAGCTAAAGGCTTTCCTTTGTCCGCTGCCATCGCGTCTTGCCAGTATCTGCAACGAGATCTGTGACGGCAGTTAGTCCAAAGACATAGAGTAGATTGACAGGGTCACGGACCTAGGTGATAGAACCTAGGGTCAGAGACCTACCCTGACACTATAACCAAGGAGGGTCTAGTATGTATCAAACTCCCGGACCACAGGTCCCTCTGATGCCCATGCACTCGATGATGACCCCCGGATATCAACCGATCTCCTACCCGACTATGCCGCACACCGCCACCGCCATCGTACGCGGAGGTCCGCTGGCACCTGGGATCTTAGGTGTCGTGCAGTTTTTCGAGGTCCCGGGCGGGAGCTGGGTCTCCGTGATGGTCGACGGGCTACCCGCCTACCAGCCCGCCAGCGGCAACCAGCCGCAGGTCGGACCCCACGGCTTCCATATTCACCAAAACGGCAATTGCGAGGTCGGCGACCCTGCGATGCCTTTCACCGCTGCAGGCGAGCACTGGAACCCGACCAACCAGCCCCATGGCAACCACGTGAGTGACTTCCCTGTGCTCTTCTCCAACAACGGCCGCGCGGTCATGGGCTTCTTCACCAACAAGTTCCGCGTCGCGGAAGTGATCGGCAAGGCCGTCGTCATCCACGAAAGCCCCGACGACTACCGCACCCAACCCGCCGGCAACTCCGGCCGCCGCCTCGCCTGTGGCGTGATCCGGTAAGCAGATGGCAAACAACTGAAGATCGGGGTCAGACCCCAATCTTCAGTTGTTTGTGAAACTCCCTTAACCTATCTGCCCATTCCCCACCCCGTTGGATGTCTTGATCGATCTCCTGGATAGTGGTTGAGATGCCCGATTGGGCTCGTTCCAAGTAGGTGCCAATACTGACGATGGAATGCCCTTCTTTGCCGGCGAGGTAAGCAAACAGCTTCCTGGCCGCGGCCACATCGCGACTGCGACTACTGCCGATAATCTCTGCCGCAGACAAGCGAGTGAACCTAGCGATACTGTCCACGAGTTCTGGCAATGCAGTTGGGGCTCTGACAATGCGTCCGTTGTCGCCAAGAAGCTGATAGTCACCGATCTCCGTTCCGCTTTGTTCCATCATGTCCTTGACGAAATTGGTCGCGACCTGACCTTCGCCAGTACCACTGAGATAGTGTCTGTGGCTGGACCAGCGATACTCGATCGGGTCGTTTACTAGGCCGGCGGTTACCGGATTGAGGTGAATATAGCGGACCACTGCAAGTAGATATTCATCGTTATCAATAAGCGTGGCATGATACCGCCCTTGAAATAGGTGCCCAGTCTGCTGGTTGCGGGTATTCACATACTGGGTGTAGCTCTGCAGAACACTCTGCATAAAGTCGCCAAGCGGTTGCTCTCCCACTTGCACTACGAGATGGATATGGTTTGTCATCAAGGCATAGGCGTGTATGTTGACCAAGTGCTTGGCAGCGTTTCGTTCCAGCAACGACAGGAGGTGGAGATAATAGCTCTCATTGTGGAAGATGTCCTGCTGATGGTTCCCTCGGGTTGTGACGTGATAAAAGGCCCCCGAGACGTGACAACGTGGTTTCCTAGGCATAGCAGTCCTCCCTGGAACATGTGTTTGCTATGCCATTTTCTGCGCCAACGACGAGACTCCTTTGGAGAAAGGGCAAATAACTGAAGATCGGGGTCTGACCCCGATCTTCAGTTATTTGCGTCGGCAGAACCATATCAGTACTTATTAGCCCATGGGCGATTGGGCTGAGCTTGTGCCATTATGAGACTTACGACCTTCGTGACGTCTGCAAGTGTCTGCTCCCGGATGTCGGGCCTTGGTCTTGACCAACCAACTGTGGCAGATTCCACCAACTGACGCATGGGCCCCAGGTCCCAAGATGCGGACCGTAAGTCCCCATTCACTGAACGAGGTGGACAATCGACAAACAACTGAAGATCGGGTTCTGACCCCGATCTTCAGTTGTTTCCTTTACCCTCTCCCTGGGATCCGATCCTCGCACGGCAGGTTGGTCTGGCATTTTCCACAGCCATAGCGGGGGCGGAACTGCTCAAGGACGGCATCAAGGTATGCTGAACAGAGGTCGTTGTCCTTGCCATGCTCATCAATGGCCTGGGGTGGGCAGCGATGGATGCAGGCGCCGCATTGCGTGCAGTACTCATCATACTTGCTGTAAGGTCGGGATGTCGGTTGGAGACGAGCAGTAACGACCACACTGCCTAAACGACCAGCAGATCCCCGCGAGGTAATCAGCGACCGATTCAGGCTGAAGGTGCCAAGGCCCGCAATGTAGGCAACATGGCGTTCCGACCAGTTACTCCTGCGGCGGTTTGAAATGGCAAAGCGACTGTCATGAACGGGACAGATCGCCTGATAGCCCTGCTGCTGGAACCACTGCACCACGAACGAGCGCATGGCGTTGTTGAAGGCCTCCCCTTCATAACGGGCATGGAGCCACTCCTTGGCTGGCAGCCCTTCGCCACGGTTGGCTTCGCGCACCGCTGCGGTATAGGGTAGGAAGTATGAGATCACTGACTTGGCCTCAGGTAGCCAGACGTTGGGCGACAGATGGTGGGGACCGACCACGCTCTCTTCCTTCAAGGTCTCAAACAGTGGATCGTCAGGGCTGGCCACGCCGACTAAGGGCGTCTCGTATATGCGCATGCCGCCCATCTCGGCGACGATATTGAGCGGGCTATGCTGCAGGAACTCTGACATGGCCCGTTCTAATTGGGTGATTAACATCTGAAATACCTCTTCATCAACTGTTTCGTGCTAGTCTATTCTCCTCACAAGCGTAAATGCCTTCGAGAAGGGGAAAACATTGACGATCGGGGTCAGACCCCGATCGTCAATGTTTTTCGCTATAGCTTTTCGATGCGGACCGCAGCGACTTTGAGCTCGGCGGTTTTGGCTACAGGGTCGAGGGCGGTGTTGGTCAGGATATTGGCATTGCCCTCAGCAAAGTGAAAGGGGATGAAGACGACCTCTTCACGGATGCGGTCGGTGATGCGGACGGTGGTGGTCAGAGCACCGCGGCGGGAGACAACGCGCACCAGTTCACCTTGCTCAATGCCTAGGCGCTCGGCGGTCTTCTCATTGACCTCGACAAAGCTGGACGGAGCCAGTGCCTCCAGGCCTTCAACACGGCCGGTCATGGTGCGGGTGTGGTAATGATACAGGATGCGTCCGGTGGTCATGGTCAACGGGAACTGCCTGTCAGGGCGTTCTTTGGCGCCTTCATGCTCGACCGGGACGAACAACCCTTTGCCGCGGATGATATGACCGTGGTGCAGATACTTGGTCCCGGGATGGTTGCTGTCAGGGCAGGGCCACTGCAGACCTTCGTTCTCCAGCCGCGGGTAGGTGATGCCGCCATACTGAGGTGTCACCGCCGCGATCTCGGCCATGATCTCAGCCGGATCGGCGTATCGCTTGGCGTTGCCCAGGCGGACCATGATCTCGTTGATGATCTTCCAGTCGGTCCAGGCCTCGCCAGGAGCCTCGACCGCTTTGCGCACCCTCTGCACGCGCCGCTCGGTATTGGTGAAGGTGCCATCCTTCTCGGCGAAGCAAGTGGCAGGCAACACCACATCGGCCATCTCGGCGGTCTCGGTGCGGAAAATATCCTGCACGACCAGGAAGTCCAGCTGGCGCAGGGCATTGTCGACGTGCTGCACATCGGGGTCGGAGACCATGATATTCTCACCCATGATGTAGAGCCCCTTGACCTGGCCCTCCTGGATCGCATGGGTCACTTCGGTGGAGCAGAGCCCGGGCTTGGCCGGAAGTTCGACGCCCCACGCCTTGGCAAAGCGCTCGCGCGCTAAGGGACTCTCCACCTTCTGATACCCTGGTAGGACGTCGGGCAGAGCACCCATATCGCAAGCGCCCTGGACGTTGTTCTGGCCACGCAAGGGGTTCAGCCCGGCAAATTCCTTGCCGACATTGCCACAGAGCAGAGCCAGGTTCGAAAGCGCTTGGACGGTCTTGACGCCGGTGGCGTGCTGGGTGATGCCCATGGCATAGTAGATGCCAGCCCGCTGGCCGCTGGCGTAAGTGCGCGCGGCGCTCCTGATATACTCGGCGGGTACGGCGGTGATCTCGGCCACGTACTCCGGGGTGTACTCGGCGACAGCTTCCGCCAGCTCTTGGAAGCGCTCGGTGTTGGCGCTAAGGTAGTCAGGGTCATAGAGCTTCTCGGCGATGATCACGTTGACCAAGCCATTGATCAGGGCGATATTGGTGCCCGGTTTGAGCTGCAGGAAGACGTCGGCCCGGCGGGCTGGCTCGATCTCGCGCGGGTCAGCCACGATCAGCTTGGCGCCGCGCTGGAGCGCACGCACCATCTGATACCAGATCACCGGGTGGTTCTCAGCGGTATTGGTTCCGATCAGGAAGAGGACGTCATTGTCTTTGACCTCGCCAATGCTGTTGGTCATGGCGCCGCTTCCCAGTGTAGTTGCCAGACCGGCAACGGTGGAAGCGTGTCAGAGACGGGCGCAATGATCGATATTATTGGTGCCGACCACCGCGCGGAAGAGTTTTTGCAGCAGATAGTTCTCCTCGTTGGTGCAGCGCGCCGAGGAGAGGGCGGCGAGGCTGTCGGGACCATACTCGGCCTTGATAGCACCCAGCTTGTCTGCCACGAGATCGAGAGCCTCTTCCCAGGTGGCCTCGACCAGCTCGCCATCGCGGCGAATCAGAGGGGTCTTGAGGCGGTCGGGGTGGTTGATGAAGTCAAAGCCAAAGCGACCCTTGACGCAGAGAAAGCCTTCATTGGGGGCGGCATCGACCGGTTCAACTCCGATCACCTCGCCCTTACTGACCAAGAGCTCCATCTGGCAGCCAACCCCACAGTAGCTGCAGGTGGTGCGGACCCGTTGGATCTTGGCGCTGCGGCGGCGGTTGCGCGCCGCCTTGACGGTTAGCGCCCCGGTCGGACAGACGGAGACGCAGCTGCCGCAGGAGACGCAGGTGGTGTCGGTGATCTGGTGGCCAAAGGCGGGGCCGACGAAGGTGTCATCGCCACGCTTAGAGAAGCCCAGCGCCGACGCACCCACCACCTCATCGCAGACCCGCACGCACAAGCCGCAGCTGATGCAGCGGCTCATATCGCGGATAAAGAAGGGGTTCGCGGTATCCTGTGGGAAGTCGCGGGCCGGGACACGATAGTCCGAGCCATCGACCCCGTACTCGTAGGCGTATTGCTGCAGCCTGCAGCTGCCGCCCGACTCGCAGGTGAGACACTCCATGGGGTGGTCGGACAGAAGCAGGTTCAAGACGTTCTTGCGCGAGGCCACGACCTTCTCCGTCTCGGTGAAGATCTCCATGCCGTTGGCGGCTGCGGTGGAGCACGCCGCCATCAGCCCGCGGCCGCCGGTGACCTCTACCACACACATGCGGCAGGCACCAACGATGGAGAGCTTCGGATGGTAACAGAGGGTGGGGATATCGATCTCATGCTGGCGGGCGACCTCAAGGATCGTCTGCCCGCTCTCAGCCTGGTATGGTCTGCCATTGATCTTAACAGTAATGGTGCTCATCTCGTCACATCCTTCCCCGCAAATTAAGAATGAAGAATCAAGAGTTAAGAATTGGGGACTAGGGGCGTGGGACTCAACTAACGCCTGCTGATCGCCTTGAAGCTGCACTTGCTCGCACAGGCACCGCACTTGATGCAGACCTCGGGATTGATCACGTGCTTCTCTTTCACCTTGCCAGAGATGGCGCTGACTGGGCAGACTTTGGAGCAGAGCGTGCAACCACGGCACTTGTCCGGGTCAATGCTGTAGCTCAAGAGGCTCTGGCAGACCCCAGCAGGGCAGCGTTTCTCCCTAATATGGGCTTCATACTCACCTCGGAAATAGCGCAGTGTTGATACCACCGGATTGGAGGCGGTCTGACCCAAGCCGCACAGCGAGCCTACTTTCATCCCCGAGGCCAGCGACTCAAGCTTCGCAAGGTCACCTTCCTCGCCTTCGCCCCGGGTGATCCGCTCGAGGATCTGCAGCATGCGCCGCGTGCCCAGCCGGCAGGGCGGACACTTGCCGCACGACTCGCGACAGGTGAACTCGAGGAAGAAGCGCGCGGTCTCAATCATACAGGTGTTCTCATCCATGACCACTAAGCCCCCAGAACCGATCATCGCCCCTACCGAAGCCAACGAGTCATAATCCAGAGGCAGGTCGAGGTGCTGTTCGGTCAGACAAGCGCCTGATGGGCCGCCGATCTGGACCGCCTTGAACCGTCCGCCGCCGCGAATTCCGCCACCGATATCGAATACGACCTGACGCAGGGTGGTGCCCATGGGGACTTCGATCAAGCCGGTATTGCCGACCTGACCCGTCAGGGCGAAGACCTTGGTCCCCTTGGACCTCTCGGTGCCCACACTGGCAAACCAGTCGGCGCCTTTGAGGATGATCGCGGGGACGTTGGCATAGGTCTCAACGTTATTGATCAGCGTCGGCTTCATCCAGAGACCCTTGTCCGCTGGAAAGGGCGGGCGTGGGCGCGGGGTGCCACGTTGGCCTTCGATGGACGCCAAGAGAGCGGTCTCTTCCCCACAGACGAAGGCTCCTGCCCCTTCTTTGACATGAAGGGTGAAGTTGAAGCCGGTGTCGAGGATATTCTCGCCTAAGATGCCGTAGCGCTCCGCCTGGTCGATGGCATTGAGCAGGCGCTTAACCGCCAGGGGATACTCGGCACGGACATAGATATAGCCTTCATCGGCACCGATGGCGTAGGCTGCGATCATCATCGCCTCGATCACACGATGGGGATCGCCCTCCATGACGGATCGATCCATGAAGGCTCCCGGATCGCCTTCATCGCCATTGCAGACCACGTACTTCTTAGGACCAGACGACTGTTTGGCCAGTTGCCACTTGCGGCCGGTGGGAAAGCCGCCACCACCGCGTCCGCGTAGGCCTGACCTCAAGACCTCGTCGACCACCTGGTCGGCCGTCATATCACCAAGGGCTTTGGCGATGGCCTGATAGCCTTCGTCGGCGATGTACTCACGAATGTCATCCGGATCCACATGGCCGCAGTGCTTAAGACCGACGCGGGTCTGCTGCTTGTAAAACGGAATATCGTGCTCCTTGGTATGGGTCTCACCGGTCACCGGATGCTTGTAGAGCAGTCGATCGATGACATGTCCATCCATGATCGAGGAGACGATCTCCTCAGCGTCTTCGAGCTTGACCTTGGTGTAGAGGATGTCGGCGGGTTCGATCCTAACGAGAGGACCCATCTCGCAGAAGCCATGGCAGCCGCTATGGGCGACGGCCACGCCCTCTTGACCCTCGAGGATGAGATCGACGTCAACTAGCGCTCCCTTGGCCCGAACCAACTTCTTTAGCTCCTCAAATACCTTCAGCGACCCATTGGCCACACAGCCGGTTCCGGCGCAGATCAGGATCCGCGTCTTGACCTGCTGCTGCGCCTGCTGCAATCGGGTCTTGAGCTCATTCAGCGCTTGGCGATTGGCAAGCATTATTCATCGCCCTCCTCTTGCATCAGCTTATCAAGGATGAGGTTGATGGCAGCTGGTGTCATCTGACCGTAGACCTGATCGTTGATCATCACCACCGGAGCCAGTCCACAGGCCCCTAGACACGAGACGGTCTCAACGCTGAACTTCATGTCGGAGGTCGTCTTTTTGCCTTCGGCCAGAGCCAGCCGATCACGGATGGCCGTGAGTACTGGCATGGAGCTACGGACATGACAGGCGGTGCCGTCACACAAACGGATCACATATCTCCCTTTGGGCTCCAGTGAGAACAGCGAGTAGAAGGTCGCTACGCCATAGACCTCGGGCAGTGGGATACGCAGTTCATCGGCAATAATGGACTGTACCTCTTCAGGCAGATAGCCAAAGATCCCCTGCGCCTTTTGCAGGACAGGCACGAGGGCACCAGCTCTACCCCGATATTCGCCGATGACTTCATAGAGTTTGGCAACGTTATCTCTGTTCTTCTGGATGAATACTTTGTCCATTTTTGAACTTGCCCCCTCAATAGCCTAGTGCCCTGTCTTTGGTGACAGGGCACTAGGCTGATATTCCGTATGTTATCTACACGATATTATATCAACAAAACCATATGTACGGCAATTAGCAAATATCGCTGATTTGAGAGCCTCAAGCCTCTGGTGGGGGGAGTCCACAAGCCCACGAGTCCACAAGAACACAAGTCCACAAGTGGATGCGGAGGAATGCCTACGTAGCGTTGATTACCGCGCAGCCTATCGCAATTTGGCCAAATTGCTACCGGTGAGACATAGCTGCGCCCTGACGCACTGGGACTCCTCTGTGGTCCGTCGCCTATGGATTGTGGACACAGTAGGCCCTTCGTTCCCGATTATGGACTCTTCTAAACAACCACCCGCTCCGGCGCACTGTAGATATTCATCTTCGCCCCGCGGGCGAAGCCGATCAGGGTGACCTTTAGCCGCAGAGCCAGCTCTACCGCCAGCCCCGTGGGTGCCGAACGGGAGACGACGACCGGGATGGACCGCTTGGCAGCTTTGATCAACATCTCCGACGAGATCCGTCCGCTACAGAGCAGCATCTTGTCGCCGATATCGACGCCACCCAGGTCGGCTGCGCCAATGACCTTGTCCACGGCGTTGTGCCGCCCGATATCCTCGTGGAAGAAGAGCAGTTCCTCGCCGTTGGCAATGGCAGCGCTATGCACCCCGCCAGTGGCGAGGAAGAGCTCCGACTCCTTGTTGAACTCATTGGATAGGTCGAGGATGCTCCGGGCACTGAAGCGCACCGGGCTTTCGTTCCTTTTGCAGGTGGTGACCACATCAAGGTAGATGGCCCCTTTGCCACAACCACTGCTGCGAGTCCGCTCCTGATCTTGCAGGGGGACGTAGCTGCGATCGAGCAGCTCCACCTCAGCGATGCTCTCTTCCTCGTCAATGCTCAGTGAAGCGACCTCCCGGTGGCTTTTCACTACCCCTTCGGAAAGGAGAAAGCCTAGCACCAGCGGCTCCAACGCGTCAGGGGAACAAAGCACCGCCGCGGTGCGGTGTCCATTGACCTTGATGGTCAGCGGATACTCCTCGACCACCAGGTCGTCCTTGACGATCACCTCGCCACGATCGTAGCGGGTGATCTGAAACTGTTGAGTAAGGTGCATGAGCTCACCATCCTTGATGGTTTGAGTCCACAAGTCCACAAGTTCACAAGTCCACATGTGACAGATAGCCTGCCTGTAGGAGCCATCCCTGAGCTGGCAACGATGCCTGCTGTCCGGAACACTCTTCCAAGGTGTCTTTCCAGTCATATGAGACCTTCTTGTGGACTCGTGACTTGTGTTCTTGTGGACTCTTCTTAGTGTTAGAAGCTCTTCACCACTTCATCCACCAACGATCCCACAAAGGCCACTGCCTTGCGGATGGTCTCCTTCTGGGTCATATCGACGCCGGCCATCTTGGCCAGTTCAACCGGCTTCATGGTGCCACCGGCCTTGAGGACCTCTACCCACCGCTCGGCAGCAGGGGTGCCCTGGGTGCGAATATCCTCGGCAACGGCGGTGCCGATGGTGAGACCCGCGGAGTAGCTGTATGGATAGAGACCACGGTAATAGTGGATCTGGCGCATCCAGACCATCCTGGCTCCGTCGTCGATCTCCACTTCGCCGCCCCAGAAGTCTTCTAAGATCTCGCCTTGGACCTTGTTCAAGACGGTAGCGGTGATCGGTTGACCCTTCTCGGCCATGGCATAGGTGCGGCGCTGCAACTCACCTTCGATCAGATGGCGGACGAAGTTGTGATGGTAGGTGGTCAGCATCTGCATCAGCACCCAGCGACGGGTCCGTACGTCATCGCTCTGGGCGAGGATATGGTTGGCGACCAGGATCTCATTGATGGTCGAAGGGGCCTCAATGAAGAACATGGTCGGGCGGGTATTGGCCAAGCGCTGATAGCGCTGCGCCATCACTCCTTGACCGGCATGGCCGAGCTCGTGCGAGAGCGTCAGGGCATTACGCATCTGGTTGCTCCAGCTCATGCTGATGTAGGGATGCACCCCGTAAACCGAGCTGCAGAAAGCGCCGGTGCGTTTGCCGACATTGGCAGCGCGGTCGACCCAACGGTTGTTCAACCCGTCAGAGATAATCTGCGCATACTCGGGGCCTAGAACCGATACGCCATCGAGGACGATCTTAGCCGCCTGATCGTAGGTGGTGCTGGGGCTGAAGTCCGGGTCCAGGGGAGCCTCGATATCGCAGTACATCATCTTGTCTAGGCCCAGCACCTGCTTGCGCAACTGAGCATAGCGGCGCATATGTGGCGCCAGTTCACCGAGGATGACGTCGTGTAGGTTGTGATAGATATCAGGGGTAACCTCCTGGCGCTCCAGGAGCATATGGATGGCGGACTCAAAGCCGCGCAGCTTGGCCTCGACGACGTTCTTTTTGACTTCGGTGCCCCAAGCGGCACCATAGGTATGCTGATACGCCTTCTGCGCTTTGGTGGTGGCAGCATGGGCATTACGGCGCAGGACGATGTCGGGCGAGGTCTCATAGCTCCCCACCGACATTGGATGCAGATTGCCTTGGCTGTCGGCGGCCGATTCCACCGCTATGTCAGATGTTCTCGAACGCTCATAGATCTCTGCCGGTGCGTTCATCACTTGGCTGAAGGCGGCGAGCACCATCTCGGTCTCGGCACTTAGGCGGTGCGGCTTGCGTTCGATCCACTTCTCGATGGTGATGCGGTAGGGTTCAAGACCAGGCTCATCGTCCAGGTAACGCTCCAGCGTCCCCGCGGGCAGTCCAAGCGCCTCGGACTGGATAAATGAGGTCTGGGCCTGCATACTGGCGGCCTGAGAGGAGGCACGGCCTGCCATCATTTGATTGGCAGAATCAGTGCCGTCAGCGGATTGGTGGAGCGAGGCATAAGCGTGTACCTTTCCAGCCCTCACCTGCAGTGCTTCCTGGGCCTCTAGACACTCCAGCAGGACCTTGGCTCCCTCGCCGAGTCTCCCCTTGTATTGTGATACTGTTTCGATCAGCTCAGGAAGGGCAGCTAGCTCTGCCTCCCAGGCCTCGACGTTCGGGAAAATGTCCGCTAGGTTCCAGGTCTGTTCGACCGGGACCTCTGAACGGTTGAGACGTTTCATCATGAACGATCTCCTCCTTTGCCATCTGCGACTACTTTCTATATCTTTCGAGAGGCGGATGAATTACTCCTTCCATAGTTGATGAAATCCCTTTGGGAGTTCATCAGCTGAGTCCACAAGAACACAAGTCCACGAGTCCACATGCTAAGCCACCAAGTCACAGCACCATGCCACCAAGCCCCAAGATGAAGAGGGCAGTACATGCGCATCCTGGCTACCTTGGACCAAGAAGGGTTATGGTCCAACTTGTGGACTTGTGTTCTTGTGGACACGTGGACTCCTAACCGTCCCAAAGGGGCGTCCTATTCCGCAGTACTAAAGGTTCGCTCTAGGAGGAAAAGTCGTCCCCGATTGCGAATTAGACCAAAGAGACAAGGACGGAGATCCCGGGCGGGCAGCAAGAGCCCAGCCACCGATCTCCGCCGAAGCGAAGAAGGAGGGTCTAGATGAAAAAGCGACTTACCCGTGCTGAAGTCCCTGTTCATCTCACTTGGAATCTGGACGATATCTTCCCGAACAACGAAGCCTGGGAAGCAGAGCTGGCCGCAGTCGGCGCTGATCTGCCTACGATTACCCAGTACAAAGGCCGTCTCGGTGAAGGCGCCACGGTCTTGTTTGACTGCATCGAAGCCATGGAAGCGTTGCAGAAGCGTCTAGGCCGCGTGATGGTCTTTGCCAACCTCAAGCAGTCCGCCGATGGCACCGACCCTGCCAATCAGGTCGCCATGGGTCGCGCCTCTGCCTTAGGCTCCAAGGTGCAGGCAGAGACTTCTTTCATCCGTTCGGAAGCGCTCAGCCTGCCGGAAGGCACCCTGGAGCGCTATCTCGAAGAAGAGCCCAAGCTGAAAGAGTTTGAGCGCATGATCACCCGCATGATCGCCGACAAGCCGCATATGCTCCACCCCGATACCGAAGTAGCACTGGCTTCCCTGGGTGAAGTGCTGAGCTCACCGTCCTTGGTCTACAACCGCTCCAAGGCCGCCGACATGGCCTTCGACCCGATCGTTGACAGTCAAGGCGTCACCTATCCCATGTCCTTTGCCATGTATGAAGAGGCCTATGAAAAGTCTCCCGACGTGGTCCTGCGCCGCAATGCCTTTGCCTCCTTTACCAAGGGGCTGAAGGCCTACCAGAACACCTATGGCGCCACCTGGGGCACCGAGGTGAAGAAGCATGTGGTCATGGCCCGCCTGCGCGGTTACCCTTCTGCCACCCATATGATCCTCCACGGGCAGGAAGTCACCCTCGAAGCCTACAGTAATCTCCACGATATCATCCTCAAGGAGCTGGCTCCCCATATGCGCCGCTACGCCAAGCTGCGGAAGCAGGTGCTGGGACTCGACAAGCTGCTCTACTGCGATATCGAAGCGCCTCTGGATCCCGAGTTTAACCCGCCTGCCACCTATGAGACCGCTTCCGATACCATCCTCAAGGGCCTCACCGCTCTGGGCGAAGACTACGCAGCGATCATCAAAGAGGGCTTAGAGAACCGTTGGATTGATCTGGCCGACAATATCGGCAAGTCCACCGGCGCGTTCTGCAGCGGCGCCCCCGGTGTCCATCCCTACATCTTGGTGACCTGGACCGACAATATGCGCAGCGCTCTCCTGCTCAGCCATGAGCTCGGCCACGCTGGCCACGGTGTGCTGACCCAGAGAAACCAGCGCGCGCTCAACTCCCGCGGCTCGATGTTCTTCACCGAAGCTCCATCGACGATCAATGAACTGCTGGTCGGCAACTATATCCGCTCCCAGAGCAACGATCCGCGCATGCTGCGCTGGCTAAACATGCAGCTGCTGATGACCTATCATCACAACTTCGTCCGCCATCTAATCGAAGGCGAGCTGCAGCGCCGCATCTATGTGCTCGCCGAAAAGGGCCAGCCGATCACCGCCTCGGTGCTCAGCCGTGTTCAGGGCGAGATCCTCGAGGAGTTCTGGGGTGGCGAAGTGGAGATCGACGACGGCGCCCGCTTGACCTGGATGCGCCAGCCTCACTACTACATGGGTCTTTATCCGTACAGCTACTCCGCTGGTCTGACCGTCGGCACCGCCGTCGCCAAGGCCATCCAAGAAGAGGGCCAACCGGCCGTCGACAGATGGCTCAAGGTGCTCACATTGGGTGGAACCAAGCCGCCGGTCGAGCTGGCCAAGATCGCCGGTGTCGACATGACCAACCCCGATGCCATCCGCAAAGCCGTGGACTACGTCGGTTCGCTAGTTGATCAAGTGGTTAAGACGTTCGAGAAGTAAGACTATCCCATCTCAGCAGAAGGCGTGGCCCGTTCGGGGGCCACGCCTTCTGCTTCTTTAGGGCCACCCACCACTATACGAATGAGGGCAAGAAAATATCTGGCAAATGTTGCATGTAACAGCAGGAATCGACAATCCCTAGTCGAATACTAGGATTACCTAGCTAAATTCTAGGAATCCCATATTACGATTTACCGTGAACCAGGCGACGGGCGATCGTTTGCGGGGCATCACACATCTAAAAGGAGGAGAGCTATGAACACGGGTAATGGCAAAAGGGCCCACGTCCTACGGACCGCGATGGCGGTCGCGCTCCTGTTTGTTCTGGTAACTGGTTCCGCAAGTGTCTGGGCTGATAGTACGTTTGCCTGGAGTGCGGCCAAGACCGTTACGGTCGGCGACTCTGCTGGCTGGATCGCGCCGGGCCTGGACTTCGCCACTGGACGAACCGGGCTCAACAGCGCATGGAATGACCTAGAGGTCTCGCAGAACTTGCCCGATGTCTTCATCACCACTCCTAGCGGTGGCTTCATGGATCTCGGGGCCGTGTCGTTTGACAGCGTCCCACCGCTCAGTGGCGACCTCGCCAAGAAGCTAACCGCCGCAACCAACCATGTCTATCTGTTCTTCAGCGATGACCGTGTCGTGAAGTTCCAGATCGTGCGCATCGTCAAGGGCCAGAATCAGTACTCCCTGCCCGCGGTCACGATTAAGTATCAAACCGGCACCCTTGACCCTGCGGCGGTGCTACCCGCTGCCAGCGGCTACGACTTTGGTACAGTTGCTCCACAGCCGCAACCCAACCCGCAACCACAGCCTCAACCCACTCCGCAGCCGCAGCCCCAACCTGGGACGCCAACTAACGTCAAAGCGGTCTTCCAGGATGGAGCCGTGGTTCTGACTTGGACTGCCGCCTATCCGGCTCCCGGCAAAGGTTACTACGTCTACCGCGGTACGACCCAGGATTTCAAACCGGTTACTCCGGAGATGGACTTCCCGACCCTTCTGACCACCTACACCGATACCAAGGCAACCGTTGGCACCACCTATTATTACCTCGTTCAGGCCATCGATGGTGGCCACTCGCAGGTGGTCAAGGTCGAGGCGACTGCCCCGGTGATGCAGCCGGTCACCCGCGTCATCCGCATGACGCTGAACAGTAAGATCGCCTACGTCAACAACGTGCGCCGTGAACTGGACGTCTCCCCCCAGACGATCGAAGGCCGGATGATGGTTCCCCTACGCCCGTTGGGCGAGGCCTTAGGCGCTGCGGTTGACTTTGATGGCAGCACGAACAAGGTCACCTACAACCTAGATGGCAGCACCTTGCTCCTCTGGCTCAACCAACTGAACGCCTCGCTCAATGGCGTGACCAAGACCATGGATGTCCCGCCAACGCTGGTCGACAGCCGCACGCTGATCCCGCTGCGATTCGTCAGTGAAGCCCTGGGTGCCTCGGTGGAGTTCGACGCTGCCACCAGCACGGCCACCATCTCCTACACGCCGAAGTCCCCAGCACAGCCTCAGCCTCAGCCTCAACCTCAACCTCAACCTCAACCGCAGCCGCAACCCCAGCCTCAGCCTCAGCCACCAACAAGCGGGACCACAGAACCTGAGGATGACTACTTCACCCAGCACAAGGCCTATTGGGGAACATGGTACGTGTGGGTCGCGGGCGGTTGGACTGCTCCAGATCCGGTGACGGGGATCTCCACCTATACCAAGGGAGCCGCTGGTGGTCAGATCACCTTTGACCAGTATGGTACATTCGTCTGGGAACAGAATAACAAGGTCTACAAGGGCGTCTATGCATCTAACCCCTATGATCCAGGCAAGCTGACCATGAGGGACACCGATGGATGGTTTTACACACTGGTGATGGTTAATGACAAGACAATCAAGTGGTCGTCCTACGGTCTCGACTACTATGGGACTCGAGACTAGCTAGCTCTTGCGGAGAGGAACCATTTGAGCCTCTCCCGATGTGCGAGAACCCTACCTGATCACAGAAGAAGCGTGGCCCCAGGCGGGGCCACGCTTCTTCTGTCTCCAGATCACGATCTGTCCACTACTGACTAATGGTCAGCCGAATCTCCCCGGTCTGATTATCATAGTCCACCTGCGCCCCGAGAATCTCGCCGATAAAGCGCAGCGGCACCATGGTCCGACCTGGCTGGATGACTTCGGGAGTGCAGTCTAGGTCGTAGGGAGTGCCATTGACCAGGGCTCTGGTGGAGCCGATGGTCAGCAATATCCATTGGTCACCGCGACGGATGATCACCTGCTGGTTGTCCTCATACCACTCGACCTGAGCCCCCAGGGCTTCACCGATAAAGCGCAGCGGCACCATGGTCCGCCCTGCCTGCACGTAGGGCTGGACGTCAAGCTCCAGTGTTTGCCCATCCAGATCGATTACGGTTTGGCCGATGGTGAGCGCGATGACGCGTGGCTCCTCCGCAAGTTCTTCACCCGGCTCCTGACCAGGCTCTTCGCCGGGTTCTTCGATCGGTGCCTCGGGGATCGGAGTGCTGAAGACGGCGAGCTGGCCAAGGTGACTCACTGGGGCTACCGCATACCACTGGCCGTTCTCCTCGACCATCGCGGTCGCGACCGCTGTCCACTCTCCCGTGACCTCGTCGTAGTAGTGGATGATCGGTTGCTCGCCTGCGCCGATATTGGTCGGCGAATAGGGGATCTTGACCGTGATCGTCTGCTCACCGAGATCCCGCACCCCGCTGCTTCTGATCTCGTAGCGATCACTAGCCAGGCGCGGCGCTATAGCGGGCGACAGGGTGCCGCCCGTCCCCTGGGAAGCGAGGTTGAGGATCATCAGGGTCGCGTTGGCGGGCAGAGCGTTGGCGGGGACGGTCAGGGTGAGCCCGGCGTAGGTCAGATTCCCACCCGTGCGGCCGATGATATGGATCTGGTTTGCATGCGGGATATAGCTGCCACCGCCATCGGAAGGCGGGTTGTTCACAGTCAGTGTGCCGCCCACGAACGCGGGATTAGCCGCCCCGTAGTTGCTGGTATAGGCTGTTCCCGACAGATCAACGGTGATGGGATAGCTGCCCGCCGTGTTGGTAATGGCGGTGGGACTGGAGAGCGCCGGTGTACCGATCAGCGCCGTTTCGTCAGTGAGCTGGCCGTCGACCGTATAGGTGAAGGTAGGCAGAGCACCGCCTGCGGTGATGCTCTTGTTCTCCGCTCGCACCGTGACCGGCCGCTTGGCGATGGTGAAGGCGTAGGCCTGACTGCCGGTATAGATGCTAACGTCCGGCACGGATAGGGTCAGCTGATACGCACCGGCGTTGGTTGGTGCGGCAGAGCTGGAGTAGCCTGCGCCATCAGTCGACTCATATAGCAGGTCATAGCTGCTGATGTTCACTCCACCGCCTGTGGTCAGTGTGAATACAGGCGTTCCGCTATAGGCGTGAGGGCTACCGTTATAGCCGCCGCCCGCCATGGTCACGCCGGAGATGGTCACCGGAATCTTGTCCACGGTCGTTATTGTGACGGTCACAGTGAAATCTTGGTAGTTCTGACTGATAACCGTACCGACGATCGTTGCCTCCTTGCCTGAGTCAGCGATCTTGTCCACGCTCATGGTCGCAGGGAAGGTGACGAGGCCGGCCTGTGGCTCCTCCCCGTCCACCAGCACGCCGTCCGTATTGGTCACCGAGGTGATGGTGAAGGTGATCGGCCCTAAGTCTTTGCCGGTAAGGTCGCTCAGGACGGCCGCGAACCGCGGGTAATCCAACGTATAGTTGTTGGCGAGGTTCTTGAACACCTCGATAGGATAGGCCACATCGGCGATCGTCCGCTTCTGGACGGTCTGGCCTGTTAGGGCCAGGGCTCCGTTGGTCAGGGTATAGTTACTGGCTTTCGGAGTACCGCTCAGCGCAACGGTGGCGGTGACGGTTCTACCGCCGCCCGCAGCGGCGCTGTCAAAGACCGCACCTGCAACGGTATAGTCCGTGCCGTGCGTCAGCGCTTCCCAGTTCTGCAGGCCGCTGAAGGTGACGGCCGTGATGAGTGCGCCCGTTGTGCCGTCGTAGGTCTTCGTCGCCACGGTTCCACCGGTGATAGTGAGCGATGCCTTGGCGATGGCAAAAACTTGGCTGACCGTGCCCTGATAGTTGCCCTTGCCGGTGGCGCTCACGCTCGCCGTGCCTGCGTTGGCGTTGTTGGTGTAGGTCACGTTCTCGTAGTCGGTATCCAACGCCAGCGTTGTGGAGTCATCCTGCACGGTGATGGCAGGCTGCTGCGCCGTGCCGGTATAGGTAAGCGCTCCGCCCGTGACCGTGATCATCTCCGCCGTCAGCGCCTTAGGCTCGATGGTAGCGGTAATGCCGGACAGATCCAAGTGGTATTTGTGCGTATCCTTGCCAACGAGGGACAACCCCGTAATGGTGACTGCCCTGTTTACACCCGCATTGGCGTTTACGAACGCAGCGGATGGTGTGCCGGCAAGCGTCACCAGATCACCGGTCTTTACGTTGGCTGTAACCAGCGACGCCGTTCCGCTCAGGGTAGCTGCGGTTGTGCCGTCGTAGGTCTTGCCGTTGATCGTCAACCCGGTGATGGTGAGCGGGATGGTATCAATGGTCTCCACGGTGATGAGTGCAGTGAAATCGC
>CAYOCI010000013.1:0-22639 GCA_964402415.1 uncultured Clostridia bacterium | reverse complement strand
CGCTGGCAACCGTTACCGCGATAGTGGCGGTTGCACCCACTGCGTCGACGGCTTGCACGGGGATCGTCAGCGTACTGCCGGAATGATATTCGAAGGCATCTGCATCCAGCACGCCAGCGATATTGGCAGTGATCACAGGGGAGTAGGTTACTGCTCCCAGCGTACCGGTCACGCTGGGCAGCAGAGTGGTCAGGTCGAAGGTGTAGTCCTCGGCGTGCCGTTTCACGACCTCGAGGGTCTTGTTTACGCCTGTCGTACTGGCCTTGTGGATGATCTGACCTGGCAGTGTCAGGGTTCCGTCGGCAAGAGTGTAATTGCTAGCTTTTGGGCTGACAGTCAGCACCACGGTGCCGGTCACTGTCTTTCCGGTTCCAGCTCCGGCGCTATCAAAGGCCGCGCCAATGACCGCGTAGTCCTCGTTGCTGCCGAGCGTCAGCGTTTCTCCATTTTGTAAGCCGCCTAAGGTGACGGCGGTGATGAGTGCGCCAGTTGTGCCGTCGTAAGTCTTCGCCGCCACGGTTCCCCCGGTGATAAAGAGCGGCGTCTTGAAGATGGTGAAGTTCTTGCTCACCGTACCTTGGTAGTTCCCCTTACCGGTAATACTCACATTCGCCAAGCCCGCGTTGGTGTTATCGGTATAGGTCGCCCCATAATCCGTGTCCTTTACAAGCGTTACGAGATCGTCCCTTACGGTGGCCGGAGTCTGCGCCTTGCCGGTATAGTCAAAGGGATCGCCTGTGATCTTGATCATATCGACGGTCAGTGGCTTGGCATTGATGGTATACGTCACGTTGGGTTTGGTCCCAGTAAAGTTACCCATACCGTTTAGCGTGAGCGTGACCACACCGGCGTTGATGCCAGCGCTGGTACCTGGACCGTTCATGCTTGCAACGGTAACGGTGTAGTCCGTACCCTCCACCAAGGCAGAGCCATCGAAGGTGACGGTGATAGCTGGCGTGATCGGCAGACCTGTGTAGGTATAGGTGCCGCTCACCGTCACGGTAGCATAGGCGAGATCGCGCTCGGTCAGGTACAGCCCACCGTCACCGGACTGGCCGGCAAAGCCGGTGAGCGTGGGCAACTTGCCAGGCGTTATTGTCCAGATACTGGTATCCCAGTACATGGTCCCTTGCCAGAACGAGAGGCCGCTCATGGCTGTCTGAATCGCTAGATCCGCGCCGTCAAGACCGCTAACAGTCTTGTCGGTACCGCCGCTAAGCATGCCGGAGAAGGCATGGTTGTTGGCTAGTGTATTCGCACCGTACGCTCGGCCCAAAACACGCTTGACCCAATCATCCTGCGTCGCGCCGGGGCTGAGCACAACGCAGTTGCGGATGGTGCCGATAGCGAGAAAGCCGGTTACCCCGCCGGTATAGCTGCCACCGATGGCATTGCCCGTCACATAGCAGTTCTGAACCTCAGCGCCGAATCCAGCCGAGCCAACAACTCCACCGGCAATGCCGCCACTGCTGCTAAGCGCTGCGGTGGTGTAGCAGTTTTGTACCATGCCGCTGTAACTGACCGTTCCAGCGATACCGCCGACGGTGCCGCTGCTGCTGCTGATCGTTCCGGTCGTGTAGCAGCCTCGCACAACGCTGTTGTCCATGCTCCCAGCCACAGCTCCTACGTTGCCCATGCCTGTTGTCGCTATTTGTGCCCCTGTGAGCGCAAGATCACAGATCGAGCCGGCCTCTAGATAACCAAATAGTCCTCCGGCCTGATTACCGAGAAAGTCATCATTGATCGTCAGTCCGCTGATGGTCTTGTGGTTGCCGTCAAACTGCCCTTTGAACGGCTTAGCCTGGTCTCTGCCGATCGGATTCCAGCCCTTGCCACCGTTAGAGGATGCGCCATAGCCGGAGAGGTCAAGGTCAGCCATCAGCTTGTAGTGTTTGTCGTTGTAGTTCGGATCTCCCGCGTTCACCAGCTCCGCCAGTTTGGCAAGCTGGGCGGGCGTTGAGATCTGATAAGGAGTAGTCTGTGAACCATCGCCGCCTGCGAAGAAGTTCGTCAGATTGGCAGTGATATGCGTGGGCATCGCCACCGTCTTGCCAAACAGACCGGGCAGCCTGCCGGGTTCGTATGTCCACGGGGCGTTGCCAAAAGCGGACGGGAAGCCGCCTGACCCTTGCAGCTCATCAGCGGTTCTGCTTTCGCCGTCACTACCCACCGCGTTACTCGTGACGGTCTTCGTCTCGCTGCCTGCTGTGATCGTCATGCCGTCAAAGGCCATATTGCCGGAATAGATCCCGCCCCACCCCGGTCCCAGATCCCCCGCGACACGGCTAAACCGCACGACATTATTTGCGCCGGTGATGCTGGGGCCCAGCGCAATGCAGTTTTGGACGCGGCCTTTGCTTCCGCTGTAGGAGACCTGGCCCGCAATACCCCCGCCTGTACTATTAGTTTGGCCAACGCTGATCGCGCCGGTGGCGTAACAGGACTCCACGCCGCCATCGGTTTGAATTAACCCCACCACACCGCCGACACCGCCAAACCCTGTAACCAGGCAAGCGGAAAAACAGTCTTTGATCGTCAAACTGCTGCCGCCGCCGGCACCGACAACGCCGGCGACGCCGCCGATCGATGAACCTCCCACGACGCTACCGCTGACCGAGCAGCGCTCCAGCTTCGCATGGGCGTGGCCGGGGTCCGAAGCGATACTGCCAACGACAGCGCCAATACTGGACCCAGCTGCTATTTGCACCGCCGTCATTTGCAAATCATGGATGCTTGCCATAGCTTTGCCAAAAAGCCCAGCGTTATCGAGCATACTGTCGTTGATATACAGACCGGACACCGTCTTGCCGTTGCCGTCGAAATGCCCCTCAAATTGCGCTGTTGACGTTCCGATGGGGATCCAGCCCTTACCACCGTTAAAAGACGCGCCGTAGCCGGAGAGGTCGATATCGGCGGTGAGCCGGTAACGTTTATAGTTGGAATATGTGCCGTTGTATGTGGTGCGTGTCGCCGCATCGGTACTGTTCACCAGCTCGGCCAGTTTGGCCAGCTGCGCCGCCGTGCCGACCAGGAAGGGGTTAGCCGCCGTACCTTCGCCAAAGAAGAACTGGTCGGAGCCCTCTGTGATATGGGCCGGCATCGCCACCGCGCCGAACAAGCCGGGCAGCTTGCCGACTTCAACCGTCCAGCCGTCCACGGCGGTGAAGCGGCCTTCGATACTGCCGTCCGCTTTGATCGTAGCGACGCTGATATCCTCGCCGTCGATGCCTCCTGCACCGCTAATGGGAGGCCTGGTGCTGCCATTCACCGTCACGTTCATGCCGGAGAAAGCCCCATTGCCGGTGAGTGTACCGCTGCTCTCCCCAGTTACCCGACCGATGTAATTTAGGCCGCTGACTCTGGGGTTTAGCGCGGCGCAGTTTAGCACACTGCCGCCATTCAGACCGGCTATGCCGCCAACATTGTGGCTTGGGGCGCTGATATTTCCTGAGGCATAACAGTTGCGCACGGTACCGTCATTGGCACCGACGATGCCGCCCGCCAAAGTGCCGCTACTGACTGCGCCGATGGCATAACAGGTTTGTACGGTGCCTTCATTTAAGCCGACGATGCCGCCCGCCCAAATGCTGCTACTGACCGCGCCGCTAAAGGAGCAGTTCTGGATAATACCACCGCCAATAACGGAACCAGCCACGCTTCCAACCCGCTGATTACTTGTGATAAGCGCCGCTGTCAGGACAGTACTCATGACCGTGCCACCGACGCATCCGAACAGCCCGGCATCATCAAGAGCACTATCGTTGATATACAGACCCGTGATCGTGTGGCCACCACCGTCAAAGACGCCATGGAAGGGATGCAGATCAGCTCCAATGGGCGCCCAACCCTTGCCGCCGTTGTAGCTTCTCCCATAGCCGGACAGGTCAATATCGTCCCCCAGCTTAAGATGAACCTTGGCACTTGCGTCATTCAACAAGAACGTTTCCAGCCGGCCCGCATTGACCAGCGTAGCGATCTCCGCCAGCTGAGCCGCTGTGGTAATCTCCAGCGGGCTGGCATCTGTGCCGCCGCCTGCCATACGCGCCATCATCCGCTGCACAGCCGGGATATAGATCGTCATGAGCGGCGCTTCTGCACCGTCCGCAATCACATAGCCCTCGCCCGGCCGAGCGGTGAATACATAGAGACCTGTCTCAGGCGAGCCTGTGTCATAGGGGTGATCAGCCTCCCAGGTCACGGGGATCCGGGCGGGTACGCCCTCCACCGCGCCACCAAGCTTATCGGGCAGCACGGGCGCAGCGGTATTCTGCCAGCGCAGCTCATCGGTAAGCGCGTCAAAGGCAGTGATCAGTCCCCCGCGCTCCGCCTCGACCACCGTCACGGTGACGACTGGCGGCTCCGCGCTTATGGTCAACCCTGCCATCTCAGCGGTGAAGACGGTCTCAGCGGTGAAGGTATACTCACCGGCCGTACTGCCGTGATACTCCGGCGAGCTTGTCCATCTCACCGGGATCTCCATGCTGATGGGTGCGGATATATCTGCTTCATCGACTACGTGCTCCGGAGGGGTCTGCTTCTCCTCGCTCTGCGCCTGGTCGTTACCAGCGTCATCAGCTGGGTCCACCACCGGGCCGTCGTCGGTTGCATCCTCCGGCGGCGCTTGGTCGGGATCTGGCACCGGTTCCTGTGCTGGCTCTTGTTCTGGCTCTTGTTCTGGCTCTTGCTTTGGCTCTTGCTCCGGCTTCTGCTCGCTCTCCTGCTCATCCACAGCCGAGACGACGTGAACGGTCGCAGTCAGCGCGGCCGGCAGGTTTAGTGTAGCTCGCTCCGTGCCAAGGGGTACCGTCTGCACCGCGACCTCCGGTGCCAGCGCCGCAAAGGCGGTGATCTCACCGCTACCGACCGGCAGGTCAGCTACCTGCGCTATTGCGGATGCCGGCATCAGCCCCAGGACCATCATAACAGAGAGTGCCATGGCCACCAGCCTTTGGGTTACTTTGTGTCTAGACACGCCCATCCCCCCATTTTCAGTCATACGCTCCGATCACGATATCCATGCTGCGCGGCTGAGTGCCAGCAGCGATACGGCTACAGTGTAGCAAACGTGACTTAACCACCACTAAACGAGTCGACAGAAAATTAGCGCTGGGATCCTCTTTTTGGAGGATTCCAGCGCTATTTGTCGCTTGTTGCATAAGATTGGGATGAATCCTCTTGTCTATACCGAGCCGATGGTTTTTGTCAATCCACCAGGGGCTAGGGATGCTGTCGAAGGACATCGGGCGCAGCATGGCAGCGCCGCTACAATCGGGAACGAACCGCAGCCCGTAGGGGCGCTGCCATGCTGCGCCCGCAATACCTAGTGACCCTGGGTACCCGTTTCACTGGATTGGGCCATTTTCGACAGTCTCGCTAGGGGCTAGGGGCTCTCCAACGACACACTTATCTCATCAGATTCCTGAAGGCCTCGTCTGGCTCGGTCCCGAATCTCTTCATCAGGCCTGTCTTGTAGAGATCATAGTATTTCATCGCCAACACCCGCTCGTTGGCCAACAGAAGAATCCTGGCCAAACGGTAGTTCAGTTCCCGGTGGAGCGGTTCGTGGGTTAGGCCAGTCTGGAGCCATTTGGCCGCCCCCGAATAATCGCCCGCATGTTGGTGGGACTCAGCCGCTCTCAGCAGTAGCCCGATCAGTTGCTCCTCTAGCCGCAGGCGGTTGGCCGCCGCCCAATCGGCCTCCCAGCCGGAGAGGTATTCGCCCGTATAGAGGGATGCTGCCCGTGCCAAGTCCGCAAGGATTCCCTTCCCATCTGTCACCGCATGCTCGGCAGTCTCGCAGAACACCAAATAATCGCAATCCAGTTTCGCCGTGTCCAGCCGGTAGCTGCCACGATCATAGAGGACGGTAAGCCCAACCCCAAAAGGGAGCAGGGCTTTCTTCACATAATGGAGAGTGGTATTGAAATGGTTCACCGCCCGATCTCCGTCAAACCCTCCCCACAGGGCATCAATGATCCGCCCACGGCTGACAAAGGTGCCTCGGCTATCGATTAGGTACGCCAGCAGTTCCTCCGCCTTTTCGGTGCGGAAGCGAATCTCCCTGTCGCCCGCGCTGACCCGAAACTTGCCGAAGCACTTCACCAGTACCCCATCCTGTGGCGCAGAATGCTTCTCCTCTTGGTTGATGCGCAGAAGCGTTTCGCGAAGGCGCTCCGCCGAGATCGGCTTCAGTAGGTAATCCAGCGCATGTAAGCGAAACGCCTCCACCGCGTACTGGTTGTAGGCGGTCGTAAACACGACATCAGTATGGCCCGGTAGGTCGAGGATGCGGGTGGCAAGTTCGAGACCATCCATACCCGGCATCTCAATATCCAGAAAGGCAGCGTCGACCGCATGCGTCTGCAAAAAGGCCAGCGCATCCGTCGATCGGCTAAAAGCTCCGACCACCTGCGCTAGGCCGCTCTCGCCGAGCAGCCTTGCCAGCTTATGAAGGGACGGCAGTTCATCATCCACAACGATCGCTCGGATCAAAGCGTCGCACCTCCCGATGGAATCAGATAGCTGACCTTCGTGCCCTTGCCAAGCGTACTCTCGATGGTCAGTCCTGTGCCGTACAGTTTTCTCAGCCTCCGGTCGATATTCCAGAGACCGAGGCCGGACCCCGCTTGAGATGTCAGCAGACCGCTGAGCTTCTCATGGGAGATACCCTGACCGTCATCCGCCACGGAGACCAGTATCCCCTCAGGGACTTTTCTCACCGCTACGATAACCGTACCGCCGCCTCGCTCTCTGCGCAGACCATGGGTAATGGCGTTTTCCACCAGTGGCTGGATGGAGAGCACAGGCAGCTTGGTCTTGATCGATTCATCGATAACATACTCCACCTGCAGCGCATCCCCGAACCGCGCCTCTTGGATCGCCACATAGGAGTTGACCAGGGCAAGCTCCTGTTCGAGGGAGCCATAGGCTTGAGGACTTTTAAGATCAAAGCTTTGGCGCAGATAGCCCGCGAAATCATCGATCAGTCGCTGGGCGCGGACTGGGTCGCTATCGCAGAAGGATGAGATGGCGTTGAGGGTGTTAAACAGAAAGTGGGGCTTAATCTGCGCCTGCATGAAGGCGGTCTCCGCCGCCATCGCCCGATCCACCGATACCTTGAGACTGGCCAGGGTCCCGACCCGCGCCAGCAGCTCCTCTGGCTCATAAGGCTTAGGAAGGTAATCGTTGGCTCCAGATTTGAAGCCCATCACTATATCTTCCGTAGATACCTTGGCGGTCAACATCAGTACGGGTAGCTCGTAGCTCGGCCTGTCCTCACGGATTCTCAGGCATACGTCGTAGCCGGATAGCTCCGGCATCATAACGTCCAGTACGACCACCGCGATATCTCTGTTTCTGGCCAGCTCCGCAAGAGCGGCCTTGCCATTACTTGTCGTCGTGACGCCGTAGCCGCCCAGCCGGAGGATGGATGAGGCAGCCTGCAGATTGACCGTTTCGTCATCTACCAAGAGGACATGGATACTTCCGGCAGTGTTCTCTGTGGCAACAGGCGTATCGGCCATGGCTACAGCCAGCTCCTGTGTCGTCTGCGCCAGCATGCTGGCTGCCAGGCTGGGATCTACCGGCGTCGGTGCGCTATCGGCCACCGGCAGCGTGAAGGTAAACTGAGAGCCTGCGCCTAGACGGGACGCCACGTGAATGGTGCCACCCTGAAGCTCTACCAGGTGTTTCGTGATCGGCAGCCCGAGACCTGTCCCCCTGTGCCTGCGCGTCAGGGAGCTGTCGACCTGCTCAAACGACTTGAAGATGTCCTCCAGCTTATCCTCAGGGATGCCTTCCCCCGTATCACTGACGCATAGCTCCAGCATATTGCCCTTCTTGCGCACAGAGGTCTTGATATGGCCGTGGACCGTGAACTTGACCGCATTGCCCACCAGGTTGTAGAGTATCTGCACCACCCGGTTTTCGTCGGCCAGTACGGGGGGGAGTCCGTCGGGCATATCGACGATCAACTCACAGTCCTTAGACCGGCTGAGCTGCTGAAAAACGCCCACAACGGTACTGATCAGTCCCTCTATCTGAATCGGTCGGATATTAAGCAGGATATCGCCATTTCTCATCTTGGCGTAATCTAAGATATCGTTGACAAGATTGGCGAGCCTCCGGCTGCTGTCGGCGATGATGGACAGGTTCTGCTGCTGGCGGCTGTTCAGTTCGCCATCGCCCCCCTTCAACATGACCTCGCTGATGCCGAGAATGCCGCTCAAAGGTGTGCGCAGCTCATGGGAAGTATTGGCGAGGAACTCGTCCTTAACTTTGTCCAGCCTCAGGAGCTGTTGGGAGAGGACGCTGACGCTCTTGAACGCCTCCGCGGAACGCCTCGCCAGGACGAAGGACTGCATCACCAGCAGTAGGAACAATCCGGCAGGCACCAGCTCGCCTACATTGCTGTTGATTCGGTTGTTCTGATACAGCATGTCGTGGGCGGCACTCACGATTACCGGCAGTGTCCCCAGCAGCACGGTAGCCGCGTCCCTTTTCCTGTGTAGAAAGGCTCGGGCGGCGCATAGGATTGGATAGGTGCCTGTAATCAGGGCGGCGATGTCCAGAAGATACACCAACTCCGTAAAAAAGGAGATTGGAGTGAACAGAAAAACCAACGTCATGACGGTGGCATAGAGAACAAATACCTGGAGAACCTTCTCGGAGCGCTCCTCCGGGAACAGCTCCCCGATCATGTAGGCGGCAAAAATAGGGAAGTAGCAGACGGTCATATATTCGATAACGATAATGGCACGGAAAGTGATTAGGGGAACGACCGAATAGATCAGATAATCACCTAACACCAGGGTCCTTATGGCAAAAGTCAGGCACATGAAAACATAGTACAGGCTGCTCTTGTCCTCCCGGCGTAGTAGGAAGATGACTAGGTAATAAAACGCCATCACCGCCAGCGCGCCGATCAAGAGCAGGTCCTTGTTGACAACAGTCCTATCTGCGCTTTGGATCTGCTTCGGTGTACCCAGGCTGAGTGGATACCACATACCACCGCGTGAATAGGCGAAGTTGGCGACATGAACAACGATGCTAAAGTCGGAACGTTCGGGAGTAAACTCTAGGGTGCGCGGTCTGTACCAGGGTATGGATTGCGTGGCATCCGTACCGATCGTCCCATTCGATGAGACCAGCCTGCCGTCTATGTATAACTCATACGCCGTGGAGAAGGTGGGGATGCGCAGTGCCAACGGCCGACTCAGCGGCGCGTTTATGACCCGCAATCGATAGGTCGCGTAGCCAACCCCGGGCAGATTCTTGCCGTCGACTTTGTATCGGTTCCATACATTGGGCACCTCCGCCGTCAGATCAGGAACATCGGTTCCGAGATCCTGAACCGCCAGGAAACGGTCCCAGTAGAAATCCCATCCCCCACTAAGAGTCAGGGCGCCGTCCTGCTCTGGATGCCATCCTTGCAGATCCAGAACACCATTCTCGGGATGGACATGACTGGTATCTCTGCCCAAAAAGGCAAAGGCGCCGGCGAGAGCAAGCACTACCAAGAAGACGCTGAGCACCAATAGCCATAGCCGTTTCTTTGTGGAAGGATCTTTCATCATATCACCTGTTCTTTGCTCTCGTTGATCAACGCAGCCCCCTAGACCCCAATGCTTTCGTATCATTCGTGATCTACGTCGCGGCCGACATGACCATACAGGCTTATCCCAACTAATCGTATACGCTCAAACGAATAGATTCAAGTGTGAAAAGGCAGATCATTATGTCTCATCAGTCCACAACCATTGGGGCCAGCAAATAGAGCTCAATCTGAGCATCAACAAAGCATGCAGCACACCTCGGTAGAAAAGCCTCACATGGCAAGCAGATTACGGGACGAGAAACGAGCAAGCCCTGGATCCCTCTGCGGGGATCCAGGGCTATATCGACTGCTCAGGAACTGCCGCGTATAATATGGAATGGAGTCAGGTATCATCCTTCATTGGCATCCCGCCGGCTCATGCTCATCGCAACTGTAGTTGGCCAGCCTAAGCTCAGTGTTTGGGGATGCACAAGATGCTAAGCAGATGACGTCTAATCTTGGGAGGTCGCCATGCGCAGACTAATGAACATTCATCGCGCAATCTGGGTGGGAGCCTCCATCCTCGCCCAGATCGCCGTCCTAGCTATCGTCATCTTGAGGTTCAGCTCGTACTTCGTCTATTTCTATGCCGTCACCACGCTGCTCAGCGCACTCGCCGTCTTAGGGATCGTCAGCAGTCGCGACAATCCCGGCTACAAGATCGCCTGGATCATCCTGATCCTGGTCTTCCCCATCACCGGCGGGCTCTTCTACCTGTTGTTTGGCGGCAATCGGCTCAGCCACCGGACGCGGCGCAAGCTGGGTGTGGTCGGTGAACGGATGATCGAGGCCCTGACACCGCAGGCGGCGGTCTTGGAAGGAATCAAAGCCACGGACGAAGCGGCCGCCAACCAAGCACGCTATATCGCCGACTACGGCCGCTGCCCTCCGTATGGTGGCACCGACACTGAGTATCTACCCCAGGGCGAGATCATGTTTGAGCGGCTCAAGGAGGAATTGGAGAAGGCCGAGCGCTTCATCTTCCTCGAGTACTTCATCATCGCCGAAGGGGTGATGTGGGACAGCATTCTGGCGATCCTGGTCCGCAAGGCGGCCCAGGGCGTGGATGTGCGCGTCATCTACGATGACCTGGGCTGCATCCTGAGGCTTCCCTACGGGTATGAACGCACCCTGGAAGCCAAGGGGATCAAGTGCTGCATCTTCAACCCCTTCCTGCCGATTCTCTCGTTCCATTTCAACAACCGCGACCACCGCAAGATCGCAGTCATCGACGGACAGACGGGTTTCATCGGCGGCATCAACCTGGCCGATGAGTATATCAATGCTTCCCAGAGGCACCCCCGTTGGAAGGATAGTGCCGTGCTGCTGAGGGGAAAGGCGGTCTGGAGCCTGACGGTGATGTTTCTCTCCATGTGGGACTTTCTGCGTGGCGAGGTCGAGGATTATCAGCAGTTTCGTGGCGAGGCGCAGGCTCTGCTACCCGAGCAGAGCACGGGCTATATCCAACCCTTTACCGACAGCCCGTTGGACGATGAGGCGGTGAGCGAGACCGTCTACCTAAATCTGATCAATAAGGCCAAGCGTTATGTCTACATCACCTCGCCGTATCTGATCGTCAATAACGAGATGCTTACGGCACTCACCTCGGCTGCCAAGGCCGGGGTCGATGTGCGAATCATCACGCCCAGTGTCGGCGACAACTGGGCAATCTACGCTGTGACGCAGTCCAATTACCGCGTGTTGGTGGAGAATGGCGTGCGCATCTACCTCTTCCCCGGCTTTATCCATGCCAAGACCATCGTGGTCGATGACGACTATGCGGTCGTGGGGACGATCAACCTCGACTATCGCAGTATGTATCTAAACTTCGAGTGTGGCGTCTGGATGTACCATGCCGACAGCGTACTGCAGGTCAGAGATGACTTCCACCAAACACTCGCCCAGTGCCAGCCGATTACTCCAGAGGCCTGTCGGAACGTGCCTTGGTACAAGCGACTAGGGCGAGCGATCCTGCGTATCTTTGCCCCACTGATGTGAATAGGACGGGGTCAGGATTCATTTGTTCATCTACTCCAACTAGCCGCGCCTACAAAGACGGCGGACTAGATGCTTACGCTGGATGCCTGCCGATCGCCCCGCCGTGAGCCAATGAACAGATGAAGCCTGACCCCAGACCTCCTAACTCAACGAAAGTGATAAGTCGGCGTGGTCTCATCCAGCGTCGCAAAGACAGCACCTTGAGCCAGGAGCTTTGTCAAAATCTGATCCAGCGCTTCGGCGGCAGTGGTTTTCATCGCCATATCGTGCATGAGGACCACTGCTTGCTGTTTGCCTTCGAGGCCTTTCAGGGTGTTATCAACGATGGTGGCAGCCGGTACGGTCAGTGACCGGGAGTCCCCGGAGTCCACATTCCAGTCGACATAGATAACGCCCTCATCGTCTAGGAGCTGGATGTACTCGGAAGTGAACCTGGTCGAACCGCCAGGTGCCCGGGTCAAGCGGGTCTCATACTTCAGCAATCGTCGCAGCGTCTCCTCACCTTTGCGCAGATCGTCCAAGTAGTGCTGTGGACTCTGGTAGATGATATCGAGGCGATGGCTGTAGGTGTGATTGCCCAGGGTGTGCCCCTCGGCTAAGATCCGCTTGGCCGGCTCCGGGAAGCGCTCCACCTCGCTGCCGATGACGAAGAAGGTGGCTTTGACCTTATGCTTCTTGAGCATGTCCAGCAAATGTGGGGTCACATGCGGCGAGGGGCCATCGTCAAAGGTCAGGTAGATCACTTGACGATCACCGGCCGGCCGAGCAGGTGGCTGATCGGGATGCTTGGGCGGCTTGTTGCTGGGCTGAGCTGGCTTCTCCACGATTGGGTTCTCGACCGGCTTGTCCACCGCTGGTCTTTCGCCGGTTGGTGGGTCAGCCTGCGGATCTCTGACGTCAGGCACCGTGGCAGGCTCTCTGATCCCATGGCCACCGGATCCATCCGAGGAGCGCCCGCCGGCACGGCCCTCCATGGGAAACTCATCTGCCTCGGGCCAGAAGGTATCTCTCAGCCCCGCCATGGCCATCAGCAGCGGATCTGAACATAGAGCTAGAAAGACTACTACGAACCCGACGGTCACCAACACCCTTTGCCATTGCTTCCTCATTGCCAAGCTCCTCTCGCATTCTACCTGTTAGACGCGCGAGGACGGTGACAAGTTGCCGTTGTTACGAGCAATTAACACTTGTTATGACTTATATAACAACTGCAGGACCATGGCATAAATGCAAGTGGGGCGGCGGCGCTGTTCACGCGATGCTTACTCAAACCATGCGTAACGCTTTTCGATATAGTCCCACCAGTGATGCAGAGCGGGGAAGCTGCGCCAGGAGAAACGACCAAAGAGTTCTTCCGTATAGACACTGACAAACCGCTGGTCGCAAACCACCATCTCCCAGGTCTTGACCGCCGATCCTGGGTCGAGGCGGGCCAGCCCGGGAGATGTGACGCGCTTCAAGTCATCGTTGGCCCGTGGGGCAATATGCAGAACACTGACCCGCGATGCCCAGAGCTCCCCGGCTTTCTCCATCTCGTGGCAGCCTCATGACATGAGCTGCGTCGCGGAGGAATGCGTCCTCAAGATGCATCCGGTCCAATGGAAGGCAAGTAGCGCCGGCATTTGTGGCATCAAAAGAGCACACTGCACGTCAGAGCTTCAGCTCCCAGGTTTGTTCGATCATACTGTGCCCGAAGCTATGGCAGGGCTCCTCATGAACCAATCTAAACCCGGCGCCCTGGTAGACGTGCCGTGCAGTGGTCAGCACGTTCATAGTCCAGAGGGTCACTCTGCTGTAGCCTACTTGTTTGGCAAAGCGTAGGCATTCGTCAACCAACCGGCTGCCTATCCCCAACCCGCGCGCCTTCGGATCGACGATAAACATGCGCAGCTTGGCTACGTCATCCGTGTGCCTAACCAAGAAGATGGAACCGACGTTATCCCCATCGCGCTCGGCGATCCAGCAGCGCTCGCGCTCGGGATCATGGTTCTTAATGAAGTCGGCCACGATCCCGGCAACCAAGCCCTCAAACTGCTCGCTCCAACCATACTCGTGGGCATAGATCAGACCGTGCTGCTGAACGACCCAGCCCATATCGCCCGCGCGATGGTGGCGCACGATATAAGGTACTTGTGGCCTAGATGGCTGATCGAATAGTGCTTGAATCACCCTCATGGCGTTGACAAGGCGGGTCTGTTCAGCCGCCGGCAGTGCTCTCAGTATTGCCTCAACCTCATGGCCCTGCTGCTCATTGAGCAGACCAAATGCGTCGCGCCCGGCACCGGTTAGCATCAGATTACTCTGGCGGGCATCAGTCGCCGATGGTTGGCGACTGACCAACGCTCGCCCCACGAGACGATTAAGCATACGACTGAGCTGACCGGGGTCGAGATCCAGCTCCTTGGATAGCTCAGTTGCGGTGGTGGTCTGCCGGTGGGCCAGTTCATACAACACGCGGACCTCGGATAGGGAGAAGGGGCTGTTCAAAAAGCCGGCGTCAAGCACACCGATCAGCTTGGTGTAGAAGCGGTTAAAGCCGCGGACCGTCTCGACACGCTGCGATAGGTTATTGTCATTCATGGTGCCACCTCCTGAGATTGCGATTTTCAGATATTGGCATCAGTATCTGACGTTTAGTTGACTATGTCAAGTATATGGTTACTCATGCAGCAGTAAGGTTCGATCCAAATGCTGGTTGATCACTTGCGCGCGGGACGGTAAAATGGGTTTGGCTAGTCGCGCGCAGCACTAAGCGGCTAGTACTCCGAGACGACAAAGGAGAACCGCCATGAGAACAATCTACCCACTACCACGACCGTCTGAGGTCTCACGCTAAAGGCCATCAGTCGTCTATTAGGACGCGCTGATGCTGCCGCGAAAGGAAGATATCTTTGCATCAGTCCAATGCGTCCCGAGTCTACCTCTTCCTGAGAGGGATCACCTCGCTGGCCAGTGTGGTGATGTTTACCACCTATACCGCCTACTATGTGCAGGTCATCGGGCTGAACCCGCTCCAGCTAGTCCTGGTCGGCACAGTCCTCGAGACTACGGTGATGTTCTTCGAGATCCCGACCGGGATCGTGGCGGATTCCTACAGCCGCCGCCTCTCGGTGATCATCGGCGTCTTCACCTTAGGGATCGGCTACCTGTCCAACGGTGCCCTGCCTTACCTAAAGCCTTTACTCTCCTCATGGGGCCTCTCGCTATTCGCTGGGTTGCTGCTGGGCGAGATGATTGTCGGTATCGGTTGGACGTTTATCAGCGGCGCGCTGAACGCCTGGATCACCGATGAAGTGGGCGAAGGCAAGGTCGGCCCGCTGTTTTTGAGGGCCAACCAGATCGGGCAAGCGATCGCACTGATCGGTATCCCTCTGAGCGTGGTTTTGGCGAGCGTTAGCCTGCATATCCCCTACCTGGTGGGTGGGGGCCTTTACCTGTCCTTAGGAGTGCTCCTGCTGATGGTGATGAAGGAGACCAACTACCACCCCCAGCCGAGTGAGCGCGACGCACCCCTGGCAGCACTGGGCAAGACAGTGGTTCAGAGTATCGCCATGGTACGTAGTCATCCGATCCTGATGCTGATGATCGCGGCAGGGATCTTCGCAGGGGCGGCATCAGAAGGGTTTGATCGTCTCTGGCAGGCGTTTTTTCTTCAGGCCTTTACCTTCCCGAGGATTGGCGAGCTACAGCCGGTGGTCTGGTTTGGCCTGATCAGCGGCATCCGAAGCGTTCTCAGTATCATCGCCACCCAAGCGACCCGACGCAGGCTTGATACCAGCAATCAGCGGGCGGTGGTCTCTGCGCTAAAGCTACTGACGGTGCTGCGGGTGGGCTGTCTGATCTCGTTTGCCTTGGCAGGGAACTTCGCCTGGGCACTGTTCAGCTATCTAGGCGTCAGCGTACTGGCGACGCTGATCGAACCGCTCTTTGATACCTGGGTCAATCAGAATTTAGATAGCCGCGTACGCGCCACCGTGCTCTCGATGATGGGCCAGGCCGATGCGCTGGGGCAGACCGCCGGCGGCCCAGCCGTGGGTCTGGTGGGCACACGCTTCTCGTTGCGCACCTCGATGCTGATGGTGGCTGCGCTCCTGCTCCCATCGCTCAAGGTCTACTCGACCGCCATCAAGAGGCATGACGAGGCAGGCCGAAGCGTCTCGCGCCATAACGCATCCAGTGAAGTATAGCTGACAATCACCTGAGAGTATCATGCCATAAATAAGGCAGCACCGAACCAAGTAGGTCCGGTGCTGCCGCTTGCGTTTACATCGCGTAGATTCGATCGAGCAAGAGTGGCTCACGCCTCATGTCGCGTGAGCCACTCTCTGTCCTATGTGCTGCACGCCGAGTTTACAGCCAGAACTTCACATGCTTCACCGGACCAATGATCTTGACATCCCCAGCAGGACAGACGACGGGTGGATGTAGCGGGTTGTCCGCTTGCAGGATGATCATCCCATCTAGGAAATAGATGCGCCGCAGGACAGCTCCAGCACCGTTTACTACCGCCAGACCGATGGCGCCGCTATCAACCTCTTCACTCTGACTGATCAAGACAAGATCTCCCCCGCGGATGCGGCTGCCGATTAGGGCGTCATCCTCAACGCGTAGGTAGAAGTGATCACCAACCTGCGCCTCCTCGGCGCTAACCAGCTCATAGTCTGTGATCTCTTGCTCCGTATATACTGGGTCCGACACCCCGATCATACTGAGAATCGGAACATGGACCGAAGGCTTGGTACTGTAGGGCAGAGTTGGCGGTTCATATACAAGTGGGAGACCACCCTCTTGGCCAACCACAAGCTGCCCCGCCCCCTTCAATGGTACATCGTAGGGAGCAGGGTCACGGCACAAGACGAGATCAATCGTTGAGAGACGCAGAGCGGCAGCCAGTCGATCTAGCTCCTGTGGGCGAAGATCTGATGCTCGAACGGCTCCGCTCTCGATCTCGGCAAGAAGACGGGGTGACAAACAGGCCTCTTCTGCCAACTCAATCACTGACTTGCTGCTGCCGGCTCTCTTATGCGCCACATACTGGCCAAAGGCATCGGGTCGGCCGAGTAGGAAGTCGATAGTGACCCGGTGAAGATCGGCGATCTGCTGAAGTATAGCATAATCAGGCTGGCGCCGCCCGCTCTCATAGGCCGTGTAAGCTGGTCGCGATATGCCGAGATAGGCTGCCGTCTCTTCCTGGGTCTTTCCGGAGGCTTTGCGCAGCTTGGATAGTCTCGACCCTAACACCCGACCACCTCCCCAGCCCAATACCCCCATTCTATTGTAACAGCCAGATGCAGTAAACATGAGTAACAAAACGCCACTCTCAGGCGCCGCGTCCATTGACTGGTAACGTTTTGTTACATATAATGGTAAGGGCGGAAGTCTAGGGAGCGGACTAACGCTGGAGCGCGAGTTGTCCACGGGCGGCGAGCTCGAACCTACAGCTACGCAGAAGGAGGTAGACAATGACTACGTCTGTTAGCATTATGGTCAAATGCCCTTGTTGTGGTTCCGAGCGCCGTTACCTCGGGGATCCATCCAGTCCAGCTGAGTGGAACGTGCAGATCACAGCTATGGTCTGCTCTGTCTGTGGCAAGCTGCTGGGCGGAGGTCGGATTACAGTGGAGCAACGGGACCAAGCCGCCACGACGCATATTCATCGGCTCAAGGACTAGGGCTGCGGTCGGCCTGGGAAGGAGTGCCTCGGTCACAAGTATGACGCATAGGCGCATGACAGATGACCGTATAGGTTTGGCAGTGACTATTGTGACCGTGCGTCATACCTGCTACTTGCCCATAATGATCTTGATCTCGCCCGTCTCGCCCCTGTAATCCACCGCTGCCCCGAGGAGTTCGCTGACAAAGCGCACGGGTACCATGGTGCGACCGGGATCAATAATCTCTGGAGCGCAGTCTTGGTCACGCCCCACGCCATTGACCAGCGCCCGTTTGGACCCAATGGTGAGGACAACCGTTTTCTCTCCTAGCTTGATAATAATCTGCTGATCTGCATCGATCCATTGGACCTGGGCCCCTAGCGCCTCACTGATGAAGCGGATGGGGACAAAGGTTCTCCCGACCCTGTCATTGACATAGGGCGCAACGCCAAGTGCAAGGGGGTGGCCATCTACAAAAGCGGTGGATTGGCCGATGGTCAGCGAGATGGCCCTGGGTTCGGCCCCTGCCAGTGTGACGCCTTTGGCGGCGAGGACGCTGTTGATGCGTTCCTGTGTCTTGCTGTTCCAAGTGGCAAGCTCTTGGACCGCGGAGAAGGTAACCACGCTGCCCGTTACCCCCTGTTTGCTGCTGACGGTCTCACCTGCGGTGAGCACGATAGGGGCTTTGCCATTGGGGGTGAAGTCAACCGTCCCTTCTAACACCCTAAGGGTGGAGCCGCCCTCCCCTTCGCTGCAGACGAAGGTCGTCCCCCTGGCTCCGGCGATGGCTTGCGACATCTCCACTTCCATGGTGCCATCGGTGACTATCTTCTTGATGTTGGTGATGATATTGCCGGCGAGAATCTTGAGCACATTGCGCTTACCCGTCCGCTGGGTAAGGACAAGTGTCGTGTCAGACTTCAGTTCAAAGGTGGTCATATCGGGCATGGAGAGGATGACCCCACTCTCATCCTGCGTACGGATCTTGGCGTTGACAGGGAGCACAGTATTGAGCTCCAGAAGCTCCCAGTGGTCTTCATCCCAGGTTGGCAACTGGTAGGAACACTCGCCATAGTGATCACTGACTCTGATGCCAGTGTCCAGCAGCTCGCCGTTCTGATCGTAAACCGGTCCAGGAGGGTAGAGTTCCCCAGCGTAAGCCTCATCGACCTCGATCTTGGCGGACGGCCTTGGCGCTGGCGGTTGCCAGTTGTAAGTGAGCGGATCCACAGGCTGCTTGTCCGACGAAGTCCATTCGTAGATATACTTGGTATACATGGGGATTGAGCTGTAGAACTGAACTTCCAGCTCAAGTCTAGTGCCCTCTTTGGAACCGCTGGGGGCCTTGGAACTAACAGTCTCGTTGACGGAGGCATACTTGGTCCCAAATGTACACTCGAAGTGGTATCTCCCTGCTGCATTGACCATATTGGCACCGCCCAGCCAGGATCGAGCACTGCCACTGAACTTAAAGGCCGACTGGGTGTTGCTGAGTGCCGCCAGTTTGACCTTTAGCACCACCGCCTCACCGGCAGCGATGATCTGAGGCGGTTTGCTCCAGTTGGCCTGTACTGTTAGCGCTTCCCCGTGCACATAGGGGGGGTTATAATAGTTGTCTGACGCGCCCTTATAGATCGTCTTGACGGTATAAGAGCCGCGATTGTACCCTGGTTCGTAGGCGTAAGCCGCACTGGTATTGGCCTCAGCCCACTTCTCAGAATTGGTGATATCCTGGACATCCACCAGCACCCAGCGGGGTTCACTAGGCGCTGCCTGCACGCTTGGTGCGTGGCACAGAACTGCTGAGACCAAAACGGCCACTAGGATCAAGAGAGTCAGATACTTCTTCACGTTGTCCCCCCACCTTCATCTCGTTCATTAGGTTTTATTAAGTCGGGTGTATTACCCCGATGAGGATGTGTGTCGAGGGTGAACCCGACTGCCTCGTGTCCACGGTACATCAAAGTTAGGATGAGACCGATGAGACCGAACCAGACAGCCACCAACAGTATGGCGTATGGTAGGTCCACTCGCCCCGGATCTCTCCACCCGCTGACAATAGTAAGGACGATGATCACCGCCGAGGGGAGCCCCACTGCCAACTCCAGGTCTCGCCAGCGAGAACGATTGCTGCAACGCTGTGTACAGGTCTTGCCGTGCGTCCGCCTCATTTCAGTAGCGGACAGTGGCAGCGCCAACAGTGGTCGGCGTCGATATCATTGATGGTGCTACAGGCATTGCAGAAGATGATGGTATCCCGTGACTTATCGTGTTTCTCGTAGGAGTTAAGACCAGCGTGGTGCCGCACTCGATCGCCCACGGCGAAGTAGCTATAGTAGGTATCGTCGTTCTCCACCCTGATCTCATGCAATCTACCGCTATCGCTGCGTATCACCACGGTATAGAGCAGGTAATCCTCCCAGTGGTAATCGTCCTTGCCTGCGTTCTGCCTGCGCCGCTTCTTCTCAACCTTTTTATCTACCACTTGCCCGTCCCAGGTCTGGCTTCGATTTCTGCTGCGAATCTGAGCTATGGCAATCAAGAGAAACATACCCCCGATGGCTAAGCCAATGTAGAGCGCCTGCGGATTCCCCATATCCGAGCTGCCCGTCTCACCCGTGATGTAGAAGCCGACAACGGCCATCACTGCTAGGATCAAAGAAAAGACTGCCGCCCAGCGGTTTGAGTTCTTGATGTACTTGGCAAAGGCTGGATCATTAATCGTAGGCGAAAACCCTACCAATCCACCCTGAGGCTGCTTGCCGACTACCGCTGCTACCTCTTGCTCTGTTGCTTGGGCTTGACCGCATGAGCGGCAAAAGCGTGCGCCCTCTGCCACCTCGGCGCCACAACCTGGACAATACATCTCGCTCCCTCCTTTATCAGCCCCCCGCCCCTCGGCCCTCGCCCCTCGTGGAGTAAGGCGATGGCGATGGTTCACCTCGTTGGTTCCGCAGACAAGGCAGCACTGCAGTAGGCTTCTTTGCTCTCATCATAGGCCCCCTTGTTACGAAGTGCGTCACCCAAAACGAGCGAAACCGCCAGAACCCCCTCACCCATTTCGGGTGAGGGGGTTCTGGCTAGCTCCACACACCACCTCCGGCGGCAGAGGACAAAATGCCCCTACTTCAACGGCTACTACGGGCTGCGGGCGGTGGGCTGTGGGCATTGTCATGTTATCTCAGTGCGCAACTAGCGGGGTAGCGAGCGCTCTTGCTTGATCATCAACCCAACCAGCTCAGCCTTACTTTGGACGCCGAGTTTGGCGTAGATGCTCTTGATATGCGTCTTGACGGTGTTCTCGCTTAGGTACAGCTCACCAGCGATCATCTTGTAGGTGCGCCCTCGGGAAAGCAGGTCGGCGATCTGCCGTTCGCGCTCGGTCAAGCTAGGCGCGAGGACGGAGCTATGAGGTGCCGATACCGACTCCATTACGATTGCCGCAGGTGCCGTAGGTGCTGCAGATGCTGCGGGCATGGCTGAGAAGGCCATGAGAAAGGCATGGTTCCGTAGCGAGAGAAACAGTCGCTGGTGCAGCAGAGGCAAGATGACTGAGGCTACAAGGACGACTCCCAAGGCCAGCACGGTTGGATCAAGCCACTCGCCACCTGGAGCAGAAACCCGGTTGCCCAGGATGCCGCCGAGCAGCACCCCTGCCACATTGGCAGCCAGACCTAGCCCTAGGACACGTGCTGGATGATCGGTCAGGTCCAGCATCTCACCCAGGATGCTCCACCAGAACAGGTCAAAGACGCCACAGGCGCCTAGCATCAGGGTGTTGACCAGAAGATAGCTGAGAGCCGATCGGTCTAGAACCATGAAGAAGATGAAAGCAAAGCCGATCATGGCCATGGCCATATACAGTATGTGGGCACGACTGCTCGTCGCCGGCAGCTTTCTCATCACCTGGAGGGCAGCGATGTACGGAATGGCCCAGTACCAGCCGACCAACCACTGGTGGTGGGCAAAGGCAGGGTTGATCACCTGATACATCAGGCCTGAGTTGATGGTGATGATGACAATGAAGAGGCATAGGATGCCCAGCGGTTTGGCCAGGCCCGTCCCTGCCGCGGTGCCGTAGTTCATGGCCGATGGCACGGCAGATACGACCGCATCATCCGGCAATCTCAGGGTAAACACAAAGGCAAACAGCAGTAGTATGATGGAGGTCGCTAGACCCGCTTCAGGGGCTAGGTAGACCGCCATCATGTTGGCGGCAATCATCAGGGCATTGGAGTAGGTCAGGCCCTCCGCGGCGGTCTGCAGCCGCTGTTCTGTCGGTGTGAAGCTCTGAAAGTAGAACCCCCAGGCGGCCACGCAGACACCGGCGAGAAAACTGGCCGGCAGCAGGGCGTTCCAGGCAACGGACGGAGCGAAGAAGAGAAAGGTGCTGCAACCTATACAGATAACGATGGAATAGAGCATGATGGTTCTAGCGGCTTGCATTGTCTTGATAAGAACGCCACAGCAGAGACCGACAAGGTGGGCAGCGATGGACATGAAGATCAGAGCACGTGGATCCACCCCGCATTGTCCAGCGATGGCATAGAGAACCTGACCTTCAAACGGGACGGCCAGCATCCAGGCAAAGAAAGTGGCAAAGACGATGATCGACAGACTACGCGGATCAAGCATCCCCAGATGACTCTTTCCTCCACCGCTCAACTCCATCACCTCCGAGGTGCGTCAAAGATGCCCGCACGCGGAATATTCATACGGAGTCTATTCCATTGTATGCCGTGGTTTTCCTTGTGAGCTAAGGGGAAAACCATGCCCCATGATTATCACCCCCGAAGTGGGTTAACCTAAGTATGCCGCCCCATAGACCCACTCGCTGATGAGGTGATGACGTGCCATATCTCGTGCTGGCCTCGGTCGCTTTTGGCCTTGGTATCTACTTTTTCTCTCGAAGAAACCGGGGCTCCCAATCCAAAGATCGTGGCAGCGACAAACGCAGAGCCGACACACTCACGAGCCAGCAGAAGCGGTTTATCATGTACGCCATTACCCTCGAGTCCCAACAGATACAGCTGTACAAGCGCTTCGCGAAGAAGGCACGAAAGGCAGGCAAGGATCACCTAGCGGTGGGGTTCGAGACTGCCATGGCGGTTGAGGCAACCCATCTGATGAAACTGCGTCAAGAGGCCAAGAAGCGCAGCATCAAGAACACCATCTGGAGTCGCATCGGCTATCGCTTAGGGCGAATCTCGGGGCGGATATTCTCAGCGTTCAGCTCCCGGGTTCCGCTCATGACGGTGGTTACCATCGAGGGCAAGGCAGCCAGCGACTACTCCAAAGCAAGAGAGGGGCTGGAAGACCAGACGCTGCTTGACCTATATATGGTTTTCCAGGTCGACGAGGAATACCATGCTGCCTGGGCCAAGGCCATGCT
>CAYOCI010000012.1:0-59516 GCA_964402415.1 uncultured Clostridia bacterium | reverse complement strand
CTAAGCTGGGTAAGCAGTCCTAGGGTCAACCTTCTGCTATCGCTACCAAACTCGGTCTGACCCGTATGCAACCCTTCGGAGATGGAGTCCAGAGCTGCTGTGATCGTCTTTGGCCGATGAACGTCCTGCACCATCAGCTCTTTCTGATCGGTCACGATCACGATCTCGTAACGCTCGGGAGGATAACTGAGCTGCGTCATATGTTTGATGGTCTGCGCGATCACATCGGCTTCGTTGCGTGCCGGCACCATCACGGTCAGATAGGGCAACTCTCGACCGGCCTCTCGCGCCATCTGCTCAACCTGTGCCAAGGTCAAACGCGGTTTGCGATGCCAATGGGTTCTTTCTGAGTAGTTCTTCCAGAAGAACAGTCTGATGAAAAGGCAGAAGAACACAACGTAGATGGCTATTGAGACGAGGTATAGCAGTTGGGGAACGGTCACTAGCTCCACTCCTTGATCAGTGAGTCCCATGTCACCGTAATGGTTAGGTTTGTCGTTGCACGCAGGTTAACGCTCTGGTCTTTGCCGGTGGACGCATATGAGGCGTTCATCCCATAGTATGGAACGAGGAAGCCGCCTTTTATTCCTGCTCCTGCCAGCGCTTGCCGCCAAGACCCAATCCTGCTATCATGTGGTGTTGAGGGAGTGATGCAACAGATGATGCTGAATATGGTCATACTCGCCGCTGGAAAAGGGACGCGGATGAAGTCAAAGATGATCAAAGTAGCCCATCGCTTGGGTGGGCGTCCCATGGTCAGCCATGTCGTCAAACTGGCTCACGCCATCGGCGTTGAAAGGCCGATCGTTGTTGTGGGCTATGATCGTGAGCGAGTTCAGCAGATCCTCGGTGATGGCATCGACTATGTGCACCAGGCGGAACAGCTTGGTACTGGCCACGCCGTGATGCAGGCGGCGCCTCTGCTCGCCGGGCGAACCGGACCGACTATCGTGATCTCAGGGGATACCCCTCTCCTGCGTGTCGAGACCATGCAGAAGCTAATCCAGATGCACGCTGAGAATAGCGCCGCCGCCACCCTATTGACGGTCATGGCCGAGGACCCAACCGGTTACGGTCGCATCATTCGCCGCCCGGATGGCATGGTCGACCGGATTGTGGAACATAAAGACGCAACCGCCGAGCAACGGCTCGTACGTGAGATAAACCTGTCCACCTACTGCTTCGACACCGCCATGCTGGTCAAGGCGTTGGCTGAGATCGATAATGACAATGCCCAAGGAGAGTATTACCTAACCGACTGCATCGAGATTCTCTCCCGACTTGGGTACCCGGTGGTGACGCATGTAGTGGATGATCCCACCGAGACCGTCATGCCCAATGACCGTGTCCAGATGGCCGCGGCTGAACGAATAGTACGTGACCGCATCCGTGAACGACTGATGTTAAGCGGTGTGACCTTGGTTGATCCCGCGACGACCTTCATCGATGATGAGGTAGTGATCGGGGCGGATACCATTATCCACCCCTTTACCATCGTTCGCGGCCGCAGCGTGATCGGTTCCGACTGCGAGGTTGGCCCTTTTGTTGAGCTGTGCGATGCCCGTGTGAGTGATGGAGAACGGATCACGAGCCAGCAGGCATCAGGCATCAGCCAACAGAGGGCTGATTAGTGACCAAGGCGGGGTGCGCAACCTAGATAGACTGACACAAAGCCGTGGGGCGGCGTTCAGTCGTCGCAGTGTTCGCGATTAACTGATGCCTGATGGCTGATGCCTTCGGGCTGCGCGAGGCGCGCGTAGACAAGCATTTGCTATTTTGGAAGGCTTGCGGTATACTATGTAGGCAAATACCCTAGAATGGGTCTCAGGAGGGGGAGCAGCATGGATAAAGTTCAGTTGGAGGCGTCTTTACGCACTGCAATCGGCAGCAATGCCGTCAATAAGCTCCGTAATCAGGGTGTCGTTCCCGGCGTGGTCTATGGCAAGGACATCGCTGGCGGTAAGCTGGAAGTTCAGGTTTCGCTGTTGAGCCTGACCCGTCTCTTAGCGGTTCACTCGGTCAATACGCTCTTGGAGCTGCAGATCGCTGGCCACGGCACCATTCCCGTGGTGATCAAGGAAGTCCAGCGTGAGGCTATTCTACGCACGCCGATGCATGTTGACTTCAAGCAGGTCAACCTTACCGAGAAGCTGGTTGCCGAGGTAGCCATTCATCTGGTTGGAACCCCCAAAGGTGTCAAAGATGGCGGCGTAATGGAGCAGGTCGCACGCACTGTCGAAGTTAAGTGCTTGCCCAGCGATATGCCTGAAGTGATCGAGGTCACGGTTACCGAACTAGGTTTGGGTGAGAAGTTGACCGCTAAGGCGATCGTTCTTCCCGCCAACGTGGAACTCGCCGGAGATCCTGAGCAGGTGCTGGTCACCGTCGCCGAGATCGTTGAGAAGGAAGAAGGCGAGGAGACGGCGGTCGCTGAGCCCGAAGTCATCCGCGAGAAGAAAGAAACCAAAGAGTAACAACCAAAGAGTAATCTACGGATTACTCTTTTTTTCAGGGTTTGGAAATTGGCCTCGGGTATCGGGGGGAATGATCTCATGCGCCTCATTGTCGGTTTAGGCAATCCGGGACTGCGTTATGCGCCTACGAGGCACAATATCGGCTTCAAGGCCATCGACCTGATCGCGCAGCGCTATGGTATCGCCATGAGCCGACAGAAGCATGAAGCGATCATGGGAGAAGGGATGATTGCCG
Source organism: uncultured Clostridia bacterium (assembly GCA_964402415.1). GTDB lineage: Bacteria > Bacillota > JAAYKD01 > JAAYKD01 > CAYOCI01 > CAYOCI01. The sequence continues at coordinate 56,807 of CAYOCI010000012.1, read as the reverse complement.
GTGAGGCAGTTGTTCTGGCGAAGCCCCTTACCTACATGAACAATAGCGGCCGTGCTGTACGGTCGATCTTGGCCGCGCAGCGTATGACCATCGAAGAGCTGATCGTCATATACGACGATCTAGCTATTGATCTGGGACGCATTCGGGTGCGTAAGATTGGCAGCGCCGGAGGACATAACGGCATCAAATCACTGATTGACTGTCTTCGGAGTCAGGAGTTTGCCCGTATCCGCTTGGGGGTGGGCCCCCAACCGGAGCACCAGGACGCTGCAGAGTTCGTTCTCGACACATTTGCTCCTTCCGAGTGGTCCGTGGTCAAAGGGGTGTTGGAGAAGACATTCGAGGTCCTGGAGCTCTGTCTTTCCGATGGAGTAGAGACGGCCATGAATCGTTACAACGCCTGGCGCTATGAGTAGGATCCATAAGAGCCAGCCTCCTCGCTATCGGGGAAGGCTGGCTCTTTGGTATGTACATACCATCTGTTGGCAACACTAACCCCGGATACCATGTCCCTGCTCGCGTAACCAGGACGATTCTTTGGGCTCTGGCCGTTGACCTTTGGACTTAGGTATCAGGGAGGTTGGGTATGCGTTCGGCTCTTGCCGCCCTCTTGGCGGGTCTGATCGGCTATCTGGTGAATCGCTGGGCCGTCCGCACGTGGGGGCCCAGGGTAATCCTCTTTGGTGTTCCGGTTATTGAGGAACTGGCCAAGACCGGCTCTGCACTCCTAACAGGCGGCGCCATCCTACCGACGCATGTTGGCTTCGGCGTGATCGAAGCTTGCTACGATTGGGAGGATGGTCGTCACAACGTCCGCGCTGCCGCTGCCATTGTTGGACTGATCGGTCACACGCTCTCTGGTTGGTTGACCGAATGGATGACCGCATGGGGTGGGCACCTTATCTATGGTCTTCTGACTGCGACCGCTGTGCACATCCTATGGAACACTGCGGTCTTGGGACATTGGCTGAAACGATAGAGCCCACAGTCCACAGCCCACGGTCCGCCGTTCTGGGTTGACGCTTCGTTCAAGGGACCTCTGCACTGTCGATCTCTAGTTCAATGCCGCCTGCTGCATAGCGGAGACCCGGCCACCTGTACTGTGGGCTGCGGGCTACGGACTCTTAAGGAGGTTCTCCATGCACATTCGCTACTACTGCAGTCATTGTCACGACCTGATCGCCGAGATCGACATGGACTTCCTGGATGAGGAAAGGTTGGGCCTATCATCCTTGACCGATGGTGAGCGCGAGACTATAATTAGGTATGACGAACGAGGGAACCTCTGCCTGTTTGCCATCTGCGATACCTGCTTCGATGGTCTCGTTGAGGTGGAAGCGAGGGCAGAACAGGCCAAATCTCCCATACAGCGCATTCTCCACTAGAGGACCCGTAAGAGCCTGAGGCCAAAAGCTCAGGCTCTTTTTGATGAAACGCCACGCAATTGAGAGCTCCTGCCACCAGAAATCGCCGCATGTCCAGCGTCCGAGGGGTTAGTCTCCTGATGGCTGTGGGCTGATGGCTGTGGGCAAATCAGGGAGGTATACCGTGCAAGCCTATCTACGGCCGATCACGACCACCGACGAGTTCCGTGAGCTTCGCCAGGCCATCGACCGTGGGATCCCTCAGTTGATGATCTACGGTCTAGCGGGGTCCCAGAAGACGGTCTTTCTCTCCGCCATGCTTGCGATCGCCCCTTCCCCGTTTGTGATCATCACCCACAATAAGCAGCAGGCTGAGCGGATCATGGAAGATCTCAGTTCGCTCATGACGGGGGTCTCCGTGGCGCTGTTTCCAGCGCCGGAGGGGCTGGCCTTTGAGACCTTGGCCCGCAGCCGCGAGATGGCAGCGGTTCGACTTCAGGTACTCAGTGATCTTCTGGCGGGGCGTCTGCAGGGTGTCGTTGCACCGGTCGAGGCTCTACTCTCGTACCTGCCACCCGCATCCGCTTTGCAGCAGCTTTCGCTGAAGCTAGAGGTCGGTGGTCAGGTGGATCGCGAACGTCTGCTGTCGACCATGGTCGCGCAAGGGTATGAGCGCGTTCCCATGGTCGAAGGCGTTGGCCAGTTCAGCGTGCGGGGCGGGATCATTGATATCTTTCCGCTCACTGATGAACAGCCACTGCGTATCGAGCTCTTTGATGATGAGGTCGATTCTATTCGTCGTTTCGATCTGACCACACAGCGATCGTTGGACAAGTTGCCTCGAGCGCTGATTTTCCCTGCCCGCGAACTGGTCTTGACCGAGGATGCCTTGGAGCGCGGGATCAAGGCCATGGAGAAGGAGCTCGAGACGACGCGGACCCGGGCCTCCTCACTGGCTGACAAAGAGGCGGCCAAGCGCTTGGAACAGACCGTCGCCCAGATCACCACCAAGGTGCGGGAGACAGGCTCATTGGAAGGCTTGGAGCGCTATCTGCCTTTCTTCTATCAGCAACCCCTGACTCTGCTCGACTACTGCCCGACCAATGCCATGGTCTTCCTCGACGAGCCGGGACGCATCAAAGAGGTAGTAGACTTTTACCATCAAGAGGCCATGGAACATCAGGTAACGCTGCTGAAGGGGGGGTTAGCCCTTCCGGGCCAGCAACGGGCGATCCTCGATTTCGCGGCACTCTGGCAGCGGATGGAGAAGCGACGGACGATCTCGGCATCGCTTCTGCCCAAACGCCCCTCCTTCATGCGCTCCCCTTACGCTATCTCGGCAGTAACAAAGTCAATCCCAGCCTTCTTCGGTCAGGTGAAGCTCTTTGCCCAAGAGGTGGAGCGCTGGCATGCCAATCACCATACCGTGGTCATCCTTACCGCCACCGATGAGCGCAGCAGACGCGTTCATCATATGCTCTCTGAGTATGGCGTCGAATCCGTTATCCGCCCCGAGCTGGATGCCGGACCGGCTCCCGGGGAGGTTGTCATCACCCTCGGAAGTCTCGAGACCGGCTTCGAGTGGCCACAGGCCAGGCTGATCGTTCTAACCGATGAAGAGGTCTTCGGCAAGCCTAAGAAGAAGCGCCGCCAACGCGGCAGCGCTGATGGCATACGCATCTCCTCCCATCGCGAACTAAGCGTTGGCGACCTGGTGGTCCATGTCAATCACGGGATCGGGCGCTACCTCGGGGTAACCACCCTGGAAGTCGGTGGCGTACACCGTGACTATCTTCATATCAAGTATGGTGGTGAGGATAAGCTCTACGTGCCCACCGACCAGGTCGGTCTCGTTCAGAAATACGTGGGCACAGGCAATGAAGAGAAAGAACCGAAGCTTCACACCCTGGGCGGTGCAGATTGGAACCGGGTGAAGACGCGAGTTCAGGAGTCTGTCAAAGAGATGGCCGAGGGCCTCGTGAAGCTTTATGCCGCCCGTCAGGCAGCTCCCGGATATGCGTTCTCCCCAGACACCCCCTGGCAGCGCGAGTTTGAAGACATGTTTGCCTATGAAGAGACCCCCGACCAGCTGCAGTCGATCTCTGAGGTCAAGGCCGACATGGAGATGTCGCGCCCCATGGATCGGCTGCTTTGCGGCGATGTGGGCTACGGCAAGACCGAGGTGGCCATCCGTGCCGCCTTCAAGGCCGTCATGGATGGGAAGCAGGTGGCGGTTCTGGTCCCGACAACCATCCTGGCTCAACAGCACTATAATACATTCCGTGAACGGTTCGGCGGCTTTCCCATCAGTGTTGCCTTGATGAGCCGCTTCCGCTCTGCCAAAGAGAACAAGGAGACCACGCTCAAACTGATGGACAAGAGGGTCGATGTGGTCATCGGCACTCATCGACTGTTGGCTAAAGACGTCAGGTTCGCCGATCTTGGGCTGCTGGTGATCGATGAAGAGCAGCGCTTTGGTGTTGCTCACAAAGAGAAGATTAAGCAGCTAAAGACCAATGTCGATGTCCTGACGCTATCCGCCACGCCTATTCCGCGCACACTTCACATGGCCATGATCGGCATCCGTGACCTGAGCGTCATCGAAACCCCACCCGAGGACCGTTTCCCAGTACAGACCTATGTGGTGGAGTGGAACGATGAGATGATCAAGGATGCGATTCTAAGGGAACTGGATCGTCAGGGACAGGTGTTCCTTGTCCATAACAAAGTACAGAATATTGACTATATCGCCCACCAGCTCAGTGAACTGGTCCCTGAAGCGCGGATCGCAGTTGCCCATGGGCAGATGCCCGAGACGAAGCTGGAACAGATCATGCTTGAGTTCCTCGATGGGGAGTACGACATTCTACTGGCGACGACCATTATCGAGTCTGGGCTCGATATGCCCAATGTGAATACGATTATCCTCAACGACGCTGACAAGTTCGGTCTTTCGCAGCTCTACCAACTGCGTGGACGGGTCGGTCGGTCCAACCGTCTGGCCTACGCCTACTTCACCTATCGCCGTGACAAGCAGCTGAGTGAGGTGGCTGAGAAACGGTTGAGCGCCGTCAAAGAGTTCACCGAACTGGGGGCCGGCTATAAGATCGCGCTGCGCGATCTTGAGATTCGGGGAGTCGGCAATCTGTTGGGTCCCCAACAGCATGGGCACGTGGCCGCTGTTGGCTTTGAGCTCTACTCGCAGCTCCTCGAAGAGGCGATCGCCGAATTCAAAGGCGAACCCCAAGCATCAAAGTTTGAGGTGGCAGTGGAACTCAATGTCGAGGCCTATATCCCCGGCAACTATATCAGTGATGCGACGCAGAAGATCGAGTTCTACAAGCGTATCAATGAGATCAAGGACTTGCATGATATCGATGATGTGGAAGAGGAGATGGAGGACCGCTTTGGTGACCTCGCTCTCCCAGTCCGAAATCTGCTCGCCGTAGCAAGGGTCAAGCTGCTGGCACAGACTGCTCGCGTGACAACCATCAGCCAACAGAACGGGGTGATCTCGTTCAAGCCGCACCACGGATTTGCCTATCACCCGCTTCAGCTCGGACCGATCGTGCGTGAGTTCCGCGGCGCGCTTGATGGTCATGAAGGGAAACAGCGGTCGCTGGCGCTTCGGGTGGCCGGGCAGACGGATGCTGCCTTACTAGCACAGGTGGAGAAGCTGCTGACTCGCTTGGCCGCCATAGCCGATGGAGTGTGAACTTTTCCTTAAACCGGGTCCCCCGGTGGACGAATAGGTAGTATGGGACAGGAAAATGAAGTATAATGGGTCATGTTATCGTTCTGTTAACCACTATTCAACTCTGACGTCGAGGTTGACGCCCTGGGGGTAGAGACCTAGATTCGTACAGAGCGGGAAGGAGCAAAGGTTTTGAGAAGATGGATTGCGGCCGCAGTGATTGTGGTGGTTTTGGCTGGGGTAGGCTGGTTCGCCTATGATCAGAAGAATACCATGGCCATTGTCAACAACGAGAAGATTACCAAACAGGATGTCGACAAGATCACCGCGCAGTTTGCGCTTCTGAACCCCACGTATGACAAGGCAGCTCAGGAGAGCATTGAGCAGGCCACTCAGATGGTAGCCAGCGACCTCATCTATTTGCAGGAAGCAAAGAAGCGTGGCGTGGCTGTCGACCAGACCGAGCTGAAAGAACGGGTAGATGAGCTTCGTGTATGGTTGCAGGACTACGTTCTGACCCTCGCTGCTCAGGGCGTTGAGAACCTGAACCCCGACGACGCCACTCTGACGGGTGCAGATGCACAAGCAGCGGCTGCCGAGCGCAAACGTCTCGAAGAAGCCCTGAAGACTACCTCTACCGCTCTGCTGGACCAGAAATTAGCGGCACAGAAGATCACCTTTGACGACATAGCCAGCTACATCAAGAACCAACTGACCATCGAGAAACTGGTTGATCAACTGTCCGCCCAGACCACGGTCACGGATGAACAGATCAAGCAGTACTATGATCTGAAGGTCGGCTATGAGTTTACGTCGCTAAGTGCCAGCCACATCCTTGTTTCCGAAGAGAGCTTGGCCAACGAGATTCTTGGCAAGCTCAAGGGCGGTGCTGACTTCAAGGCAGTCTCCGATCAGTATAATCAGGACACCGTTGCCAAGGAAGATGGTGGTTCACTAGGCACCTTCTATCCAGGCGAGATGGACCCTACTTTTGAGATGGCGGCCTTCGCTCTGGCTAACCCGGGTGACTTGAGTCCTGTGGTCAAGACTGAGTTTGGCTACCATATCATCAGGCTCGATGGACGTGAAGTCGCTGCCTTCGACGAGGTTAAGAGCTATGTGACCGAACAGCTGCAGAACGAGGAGATCAGCAAGACGCTCGAGGGTCTCGTGAAAAGCGCCTCGGTCAAACCGCAATGGCTTAAGGACAAACTGATCGAGAAGGACGCAAGCGCACAGTAATCCTGTAGAATACAAACGCTCATCTTGGCAGATGATGAGAACGGGTCAAAAGACCCGTTCTTGCTTATTTGCGGCAGTGCTCAGCCACCCAAAAAGCGGTAGGTCGGTCGGCACGCATAGCTTGGCTTTACCAGAGTTATAATAAGCTCAGCTAGGATGTGGCTGTAAATTGGGACAGAAAAAGGAGGGAAGCAGGTGAAAGCAACAGGGATTGTGCGTCGTATTGACGATCTCGGTCGAGTAGTCATTCCCAAAGAAATACGCCGGACTCTCCGCATCCGCGAGGGAGATCCTTTAGAGATTTTTGTTGATCGCGAAGGGGAGGTCATACTAAAGAAGTATTCTCCCATCGGAGAGCTTGGTGAGTTCGCCAAGGAGTATGCCGACTCGCTCTATGAGAACACTGGACATACCGCATTGATTGCTGATCGTGATACCATTATCGCGGTATCTGGTGCTGCGAAGAAAGAGTTCTTGAACAAGTCAATCAGCACCTCTGTCGAGAAGGTGATGGAGGATAGGAAGTCTTTTGTCCTCAACTCCAAAGCCGGAGAGAGTCCGAAGCCTATCTTGGCTGATGACGATGCTAAGTTCTCAGCTGAGGTAATCGCCCCCATCATCTCCGAAGGTGACCCGATCGGCGCAGTCATGCTTGTCTCCAGGGAAGCAAATGTCCAGATGGCAGAACTTGAGCTGAAGTTGGTTGAGACAGCGGCAGGCTTCCTAGCGAAGCAGATGGAACAATAGCAGTGTTCGACCGAGGCGGTGCGAAAGCACCGCCCTTTATTGATATTGGCGCCATTGCAGGTAACTTGGCATAATAAGGAGAACTTATCATATTACTTCCGCAGAGGAGACGCTATGAGTAAAGGAGTGCAGTCGATGAGTGGTCGTGAACCATCGTTTATCAAGAATACACTCATCCTCACAGCTGCAGGGATGTTCGCCAGAGGTCTGGGTGCGGTCTACCGCATCTTTCTGTCACGAGTCATCCAAGATGAGGGTATGGGCCTCTATCAGATGGCCTACAACGTCTATGCCGTGGTCATTACGATCTCGCTGATGGGTTTCCCCATCGCCATCTCGAAGATCGTGGCCGAGAAGACGATTCAGAAGGATCACCGCGGTGCTTACCGTACGTTTGTCATCTCCCTCTGGACCTTGGTGGTGCTTGGCTTGTTCTCGTCAGCACTGTTGTACTTGGGGTCAGGTTTTCTTGTGACGCACTATCTTAAGGAGCCACGGGCCTATCTCAGTCTAATCATTATCTCGCCTGCTGCTTTCATCGTCTCGGTTATGGCGGCCTTTCGCGGGTACTTCCAAGGGTTGCAGGAGATGGTCCCCAGAGCCATCTCAGAGATTGCGGAACAGATCGTGCGTGTCTCGACCATATTGGCTCTGGCCGTCTTCCTCATCGGACGGGGAGTTGAGTATGCGTCCGCTGGCGCCGCTTTCGGCGTCGTCGCGGGTTCAGCTGTCGGTCTGGTTTATCTTCTCATGGTCTATGCTTGGCGTCGACCGAAGATCCAAAGCCTCTTAGCGGCGCAGCCACCTCGGGCCAGTGACGAGAGCGCAGGGCGCCTGCTGGGGCGTCTGGCCTATCTGGCCATCCCTGTTACCTTGGGTAGCCTCATCTGGCCAGTCATGCAGTTCCTGGATGTTATTATCGTCCTGGGGCAGTTGCAGAAGGCTGGCTTTGCACCCGAGAGGGCCACGCAGCTCTATGGGCAGCTCTCAGGCCAGGCGGGACCCTTGATCAACATGCCGACGATTGTGACCGTAGCGCTGGTTGCCAGTCTCGTTCCAGCTATCTCCGAGGCGCTGGCTATGAAGAACCACCACGTCATTCGTGCTCGGGCCTCTCTGGCCATCAAGTTGAGCACGCTCCTGGCGCTACCGGCCACGGCGGGGATCTATGTATTGGCCACTCCGATCGCCCAGTTCCTCTACGATAACCCCGAAGCTGGTTCAGTCATTGCTGCTGATAGTCCCGTGATACTGTTCCTGCTGCTCTATCAAGCCAGCGCGGGCATTCTCCAGGGCTTGGGCAAGACGGTGGTACCCGTGCTCAATCTGTTGGCAGGGACCATCCCCAAGGTGATCTTGACCTTCACTCTAACTGGGATCGCCAGCATCAACGTCCGAGGAGCAGCGTGGGCAACGGTGGTAGGCTTCGGAGTGGCTGCTGTCTTGAACCTGATCTTTGTCTACCGCTACACGGGTATGAAGGTGCAGTGGTGGGGGTTGATCACCGCACCGCTCCTGTCGGTGACGGGTATGGTCCTCGCGGTCATCCCAGGGTACCGTTACATCTTTACTCTCACGGGAAGTAATGGCATCGCGACTGTTGGATCAATCGCTCTCGGTGCAGCGGTATATGGACTCATGTTGCTACTAACGGGATCTCTCACGCGCGAGGAGCTTGTGGCCATACCCGGGATCGGTCGTCCCGCTGTCCGGGCTCTAAACCGCATAGGACTAATGAAGGAGAAGAAATGAAGACTATGGCAACGATTTATCTGGTTGGGTTGGGCCCCGGCGATTGGCGGGGCCTGACCCTTGGAGCGATGGAGACGCTTCGCTCCATTCGTCCCCTAATCCTGCGAACGGCCATTCATCCAACGGTGGATTATCTCGTCGAGCAAGGGCTGCAATTTGAGACCTTCGACCACCTCTATGAACAGGGTGAGAGCTTTGAGCAGGTCTATGAGGCCATGGTGGACAAGCTGGTCGCCAGTGCCCGCCTGCATGGTCAAGTCTGTTTCGCCGTCCCCGGACATCCGCTGGTGGCGGAGAAGGCTGCTGTGGCGCTGCTTGGGCAGGCAAGTGCGCTGGGAGTGCACGTTGTACTCAACTCGGGGCTGAGCTGCATCGATGCCATGGTTGAAGCCTTGGCGATTGACCCCAGCAAGGGTCTGGTTATACAAGACGCACTAGACTATCGTTACGTCGGAGGGGGCCTACCGCAGCTGATTATGCAGGTTTACAATCGGCGTATTGCCAGTGACCTCAAGCTCACGTTAGCGGACGAGTTCGGGGATGAAGCGCCTGTTGTGGTAGTAAGGGCTGCCGGCATTTCTGGGCAAGAGCGCGTTGTGAAGATACCTCTGTATGAGCTAGATCGGCTTGATTGGTTGGACCATCTCACCAGTCTCTTCATTCCAGCAGCGGAGAACACGTGTGAGGTCGCCCGCTTTCCGGTGGATCCGTTGGCAAGCGTCATGGCAGCTCTGCGCGCCCCCGATGGGTGTCCCTGGGACCGTAAGCAGACCCATCAGTCGCTTCGGCCATACGTTATCGAAGAGGCGTATGAGGTTGTAGAAGCCATCGACACGGGCGACACGCATAAAGTCTGCGAGGAGTTGGGAGACTTACTACTACAAATTGTCTTTCATAGTCAGATTGCCCAGGAAGCTGGGAGCTTCGATCTCAACGATGTTGTGCAGGTGATTACTGACAAGCTTATTCGGCGCCACCCGCATATCTTTGGCGACTGGGAGGCAGAGACCGCTGAGCAGGTGACTATCAACTGGGACAAGATCAAGGCCCGCGAGCGAGAGGAGAAGGGGGAGCAGAACCTGTCTCTTCTGCAGCCGGTTGGCAAGGGACTTCCCGGCCTCATGCGAGCTTACAAACTTCAGGCCAAGGCTGCCACGGTCGGTTTTGACTGGGACAGCATTGACGGGGCATGGGAGAAGGTGCATGAGGAGCTGCGCGAGCTAATCGAAGCAGCGGGCGGTGGAGAGCAACACCATACAGAGGCTGAACTAGGAGATCTGTTGTTTGCGGTCGTCAACCTGGCTCGCTTCCTCAAAGTTGATCCCGAAGTCGCCATCCTTGGCACCTGTGAGAAGTTCCGGCGACGTTTCGGATATATCGAATCCAGAGCCAAAGAGCAAGGGCTCGACCTGAACAAGATGACACTATCTCAGATGGATGCTATCTGGAATGAGGCCAAACGCGCAAATTTGTAGGCACATTCTTGGAGATGATGCAGGAGATTCCAATCAATTGGAGAATTCCACAGTCGGCACTACTACATAGGAGGGACAAGCGTGAATAAACAGGAACTGGTCAGCGCTGTCGCTGAAAAGACCGGTCTGCAGAAGAAGCAAATTGAAGCCGCCATTACTTCCACTCTCGAAGTCATTCAGCAGACTGTTAGTCAGGGAGAAAAGATCCAGCTGGTCGGCTTTGGGACTTTCGAGCCCCGCACACGTGAAGCTCGTGAGGGCCGGAACCCGAAGACGGGTGAACCGATCCAGATCCCGGCGACCACTCTTCCTGTTTTCAAAGCAGGTAAAGCCTTCAAGGATAGCGTGCATCAACAATAACAAGCAAGCGATGCATATCTGCTTTCGGGGTGTGCATCTCGGTATCCCTCTATCAGGTTCGTTACGACGGACCTGATTTTCATTTACAGGCGACGCTAGCTCGCCCACCCCAAGCAACGCAGATTGAAAGGAGGTCCAGTTATGCGACTGGACAAATTTCTCAAGGTCTCGCGCTTGATCAAGCGGCGAACTCTAGCCAAAGAAGTGGCAGATGTGGGGCGCATCGAGGTCAACGGGCGTACTGCAAAGCCCAGTAGTGAGGTCAAGGTGGGGGATCTACTTACGCTTGATTTTGGTAGCAGGATGCTAAAGGTGGAGATACTGGCCATTGCCAACAGCGCTGGCAAAGCGGATGCGGCGGAGATGTATCGGGTCGTGGACGAGGTGAAGGTGCTATAGACGCCCATATGGGCTCGGCATCAGTCATCAGGCCGAAGCAAAGTGAATTCGAGGGTTCACTTTCGGTGCTGCGTTTGGACCCACGGTAAGGTCAGTCAACGCTATCTCGTATTTCTGCGGGCTTCGGGCTGATGGCTGATGGCTCATACGTGGCATACCTGGTTTTCCTCTCCGGCATACTAAGTGTAGCTACCAATCGAGTATGTGGGGAGGAAGAACCATGAAACACTGGCGCCGAATCGTTTTCCTCAGCGTGTTGATCGTTGCCATCGCCCTCGGCGGTTGTTTCCAGGCGCGACGGCCGGTTCCAGGCCAGCCAACGCCCCAGTCGCAGACCCAGCCTCAGGGCAAGGTTCCTGCGATCCCGAAACAGATCTCCAAGGGGGACGGGGTAGAGCCTGAACTCACTGTCTATGTTAAAGAGACTGGTGAGACCAAGAAAATGAAGATGGAAGAGTACATTATGGGCGTTGTTGCTGGCGAGATGGAGCCAGACTGGCCCGTCAACGCCCTAGCTGCACAGGCAATCTTGGCTCGTACATTCACGTTCCAGAAGATCGCCACCGATGGGGGAGTTCCCAAACGTAAGGCCGATGCTTCCACCGATATCGAGGAGTTCCAGGCCTATGATGCCACCAAGATCAACCAGAAAATCCGTCAGGCGGTGGAACAGACTCGCGGTGTCATAGCATCGTACAACGGCGAGTTCGTGCGGGCATGGTTCCATGCTGACTCCGGCGGTAAGACGGCGACGGCAGAGGAAGGGCTATCATTCACCAAGGCGCCAACGCCATACGTGGTGCCAGTCACCGATGAGCAGTTCCGCAAGGGAATTCCCACAGAGAAAGCACGCTTTACAGCCAGCTTTAGTACCGCTGAAGTGGTCAAAGCCGCTACATCCACGGGCGCAAAGGTCGCCTCGGTGAAGTCGATGAAGATCGCTGAGCGCGGCGCGTCTGGTCGTGTCACCGCCTTTAGTATCGACGGTCAGCGTGTACCCGCTGCGGCCTTCCGCATTGCCATTGGCAGCACCGAACTCAAGTCGCTGCTGCTTGACGGTGATCCCGTCGTCAGCGGGGGCAAAGTGACGTTCAAGGGCCAAGGATATGGCCATGGCGTAGGAATGTCGCAGTGGGGAGCCAAGGGCATGGCCGAAGCAGGAAAGAGCCCTGAGGAGATCGTGCGCTTCTACTTCAAAGATGTCGAGATTCATCAGATCTATAAGTAACCCAAACGTATCAATGGCGGGCTTAAGCCCGCCATTGATACGTTTGGTTACCGAAATTAAGAATGAAGAATTAAGAATTAAGAATTGGGAGCTACGAGTTGCGACCAAGTATTACGCTGGTACGGCGTCAAAGAAGACGGATGGCTGGTACACTGGCGCTGGATCTCATTCGGAGCTATTGGGACTTAAATTCTTAATTCTACATTCCCTGTGCATGGCATAAAGATCAGTACTAAGTCGTGAGGAGGGGATACGATGCCCGACAATCTGCCCAACTTCCAGCATGTGATAACCATCGCGGACCGCGCCCATATCAATATCGATGGCGTCTTGCATGTCGATAGCTTTGATGACCAAGAGATCGTCCTTGAGACAGAGCTTGGCTTGCTCGCCCTGCGCGGTGAGGAACTGCATATCAAGCAACTCAGTCTCGACGACGGCAAGCTCATGATCGAAGGGATCGTGCGCACGGTTGACTACCTAGAAGACGGTGCTGGGTTCAAGAGCATGAAGGGTAAGGGTAAGAGCTTCTTGGATCGTCTCTTCAAGTAACTGGGTACATGATAGAAGAAGGCGGGCAACGTGCCCGCCTTCTCCTCGTACATCCACCTTGTTGCTAAAGGAGGAAACTACTTCCTGGCTGGCGAAGGTTAGGAACCTTGAGCAAGGAGGTGGAAATGTGGATCTGTGGCAGCTGCGCCACTGGCTCTATCGTCGTAGACGAAAAACCCACACCGAGATTCGTCGCTGGATCCAGTTATGGCCTCCCCAGTTCAGACGGATAGTAATGGCCGTCTGGCCAGCTCTGCGCCTGGTGGCGCGAGTGAGCACTACGGGAGTTCAGACCCTCATTCTCTGCATCGCGGCGCCGTGGGTGCTGCTGGCTGATCTGTTCCGCCGCGGGAAGCGGGTCGAGCACCGCTGGCTTGTCTACATTGCCATGCTGGCTATCTGTTTGACGGCAGGCAACTGGTCGTTGACTAGGGTGGTCAATCAGCGTTATCAGCACAGCTTGACGACCCTGGAGCGCTATCTGCAGTACACTCAGGATGCCAGTACGGTGGGCAACGTTCCGTTTTCCGAGATTATCAATCGCCACGCGCTGAGCAATCGCATCGATCCGGCGTTGCTGGCGGCGGTGATTGCGTGTGAGAGCAGCTTCAACCCTGATGCGGTCTCCAGTGCGGGAGCACGTGGCCTGATGCAGATTATGCCGGGCACATGGAGCGACCTAAATCCCCACGCGCCATGCCGTGGAGATCATCTCCCGCCTTCAGAAGGCTCCGGCTGCATATTTGATCCGGAGGCGAACATCAGCTCAGGGAGTCGCTACCTGCGCGAACTGCTTGACGAGTTTGACGACAATGCCGTTACCGCTCTCGCGGCCTACAACGCGGGGCGAGGCACAGTAACCCACTATGCGATTACTACCGGTGAGTTGCCACCGATTGCTGAGACACGGGTGTACTTGCAGAATGTCACAAACGTCTGGAGTGGTCTGCGTTCTGGCACTGGCTTTGGCAGCCTGTGGCAACCCGAGCTGCTGCGGTTGTGGCAAGATCGGCTGAACATTGCCTCGATGCTTCTATGGACCATTGCGGGCGCCTGGGCACTAATCAAAAATCCCACATCGAAGGAGCCCTCGCGTGGGATCCCTTGGCAAAGAGACTGATCCGACTGCTAATGCCATGCTTCTGTGCATATCTTAGGGTAAACGAGCGGACAGAATAGTTCCCCGCGGCGGGTAGCTTAACCTGGCCGTCTCGGCCTAGATCGGCACGGGGGTGATCAATTGACCTATGAGTTTTCTCCATGGCTGATCTGTGCAGTCTTCAGCCTGACAGGTGGAGCTCTCGGCGCGGTCTTTGACTTGTACCGAGTCGTTCGCTATTTCAGTCGACCCGGGAGATGGCTGACAGCCTTGGGTGACATCCTCTACTGGACCATGGTCACGGGGGTGATCTTTGGCCTCCTCAGTGTGGCCGTCAACGGGGAGCTCAGGTTCTACTTCTTTCTGTTTCTCCTCTTCGGTCTTGGTATCTACTATTGTTGGTTCAGTCGAACTCTGTTGCGGGTTTACCGCGCTCTGGGTCGTTGGCTGCTGGCAGGGCTGAGGGCGATTTACAGAGGGATCAGTAAGGTGGTAGAGGTGCTTCTCGCCCCGGTGGTCTGGTTGGGTCGGATCATCCTGACTCCGCTTAAATGGCTGCTTGTGCCGTTTGCCTTTCTGGGGAGGACGCTCAAGAGGTGGCTGCAGCCTCCTCCGCCCACATCGGAATAAGATTTAGCCAAAATGGGCAGGAGTTGGCCGTTGCTTTGTCGAATGTCATCACGCTGTCATTAATTTCTAATAATTGGATTTGCATTTGGCGACCACATGGAGGGACACTAAATCCATGCAGGCTCAATCAAAGGTTATCGCTTTGCCGAAGCGATCGTCTATCGATATACAGTCGCGACAGGATGCTCGGAAGAAACGAGGACGTGGCGACCGCTTGCTTGTGGCGGTTTTCATCATCTTCCTGTGCTATGTAGCGATTACCATGGGCCAGCAAGAGATCCGTCTGCGCCACTTGCGTCAGCAGCTTCAAGCGGTCAGTTTGGAGCGAGAACAGCAGCTGGCCGAGAAGCAGCGGCTCGAGCAAGAGCTTATGGATGTCAGGAGCAACGAATATATCGAGCGTGTTGCTCGCGATAAGCTCGGTCTGCTGAAGCCGGGCGACTATATATATCTGGTAGGAAAGTCCAGTACACGTCCTTAGCTTGACACGGACAGACGGGAGTCCTTATAATCAAAGAGATTGTATGTGCATACTGTCATCGTGCGCTCGGTGCCGTGCGTGACAGGGTGCTGCATATTCGGGGTTCTGATACGAGCCAGTTGGATTGCCCATTTAAAGGAGGCTTTCTCTAGTAATATGTCATTGGAAGTTGGAAGCATAGTCGAGGGCGTTGTCAGTGGCATCACCCATTTTGGTGCGTTTGTGACCTTGTCCACAGGTGAGACAGGTCTGGTGCACATTTCCGAGATTGCCGATACGTATGTCAAGGAGATTGGTCAGTTCATCAAGGAGAATGACAAAGTATCGGTTAAAGTATTGACCATCGATGGCAAAAAGATCGGACTGTCGATTCGGCAAGCGAATCCATCCCGCCCAGCGCCTGAGACACGGCGGCGTGACAGTCTTAATTTTGAAGATCGCTTGACTCGTTTCATGAAAGAGAGCGAGGATCGAATGACCGACTTACGCCGAGCACAGAACCGGCGTAATGGTGGTGGGCGTTCCTATCGCAGTGGGCACTAGTCTCAGCAGTCCTCCACTAATTAGCAATTAAATGACTCTTGACCACAGACCCAAGGTGCGATAAAATAGGTGATGTTCCGTCGCGGGGTAGAGCAGTCTGGTAGCTCGTCGGGCTCATAACCCGGAGGTCGTAGGTTCAAATCCTGCCCCCGCAACCAGTGGCGGCGTAGCTCAGTTGGTCAGAGCATGCGGTTCATACCCGCAGTGTCACTAGTTCGAATCTAGTCGCCGCCACCATATTCTGGGTCATTAGCTCAGTTGGTAGAGCAGCTGACTCTTAATCAGCCTGTCCGGGGTTCGAGTCCCTGATGGCCCACCAACTATGGACCAGTAGCTCAGCTGGTAGAGCAGCTGACTCTTAATCAGCCTGTCCGGGGTTCGAATCCCTGCTGGTCCACCAATATTGACGCACAAACACCCTAGCATAGCGCTAGGGTGTTTTCGCATGTACATCGCCGCGGAGGACGAAATGTTCCGCCTCGAAGACGCGGCCACTTCCACTGTGGGCTGTGGGCTGTGGCACCCCGACGCATCCTACACCCTATGCAGTTGCTACAACTTCCAGTATGTCGAATACCGAGAAAGTTTCAACCGAAGTCGACACGGCTGAGGGTAATTCAGCCCGTTGTTCAGAAACGACCCCCGACTCCCATGACGAAAACCTAGCTTGTTGTCAGGAACGTGTCGAATTTGTCATACGATTACCTGTCGGGTGAGGCGCGATCTGACAGAGTTCTTCTTTGGACTGTCCTATAATCATATTACCGCTACCGGGCGGAAGGACATGGAAACCACAACGGACAGGACGGTGGAGATTCATGCTAAATCGCATCAGCTTGCCTCAATCCTTCTCGCTAGGCACTGCGGCGCAAAAGAGCAGCCGTACCAATACCACCCGCACAGCCGCCACCCCAACAGACTGGAAGCGACTGCTTACCCGTGAGACAGTGGTACTGGCTGGACTGACCTTTCTGCTCACCCGTGCAACACTGATCGGTGAACTCAACCCGTTTGTCCTAACCTTCATGGCGGTCGCAGTCCGTGATCAAAGAAGTCGCATTGGTCTGATGGCGGTGGCGGCGCTGATCAGCTCAGCTCTGGGCGGCGTCGCTAACTTGGGTCAGGTGCTCGGCATTGCCATGGCAGCCGGTGCTTTGGCGGCATCAAGCGGTTGGAGCATCTGGAGGATCCATGACAAGCTCGCGCTCCCTGTTATCAGCTGCGGTCTGCACCTGATCGCGCGTATCCCGCGCTTGCTGATTCAGTCGCCAACTGGCTATGATCTCCTGGTGGTGCTCTTCGAAGCGCTGTTGGCCTTCGTATTGGCGCATGTCTACTCGTTGGGGTTGCCGTACGTTTTCGGTAAGAAGCGAGTTGTAAGCTATGAAGAACTTATGGCGATCAGTGTCCTCACCGCCTCGGTCTTGGTTGGACTCACAGGGCTCAAGATCGGAACCCTGAGTGTCAAGAATATGGCTGCTCGCTATCTAATCATGTTGATGGCATCCACGGGGGGGACGGGCCTGGGAACCATGGCGGGGGCCGTGGTTGGCGCTGTGACCGAGATCGCAGCGGGCCTGAGCCTTGGAACCGTCGGTCTGTATGCTTGTTCTGGACTGATCTCTGGTCTCTTCAAGGACTACACACGCTTCGGTGTGGCATTGGGTTTTGCCACGCCGCTGCTGCTGCTGGCAGCCTACACCTATCCGGCTAGTCAGATCACGGTGGTCGCTTCGGAGACGGTGATTGCTGCCGCACTGTTTCTAGTGACTCCTCAGCGCATGATCGCCTCCCTGGGGCGGATCGTCGCGGGGATCGCTCAACCTGGTATTGGGGGAGCGATGGAACTTGGCGAGGGCGATAGCCGTTTGCAGAGAATGGCTTCGCAGCGGCTGAAGGACTGCGCGCGTGTCTTTTTTGAACTGGCGCGCACCTTCGATAACAACGACCAGAATCCCCAGCTCAGTCACGAACAGAAGCTGAACCAACTCTTTGGTACAGTGACCGACCGAGTATGCGACTCGTGTCAGCACTTTGGCAACTGCTGGGGCAACGGCTTCTATCGTACATACCAATCGATGTTTGACCTGTGGTCGATTGTCGAAGCGCAGGGTAGCGTCAATGAACGCCAAGTGCCCGACAGCATCCGGGAGCGTTGCCACCGCCTACCCCAACTGGTTGGTACCATCAACCAACTCTCAGACGCTTTTCGCGTTCACTGGTATTGGCAGAAGCGTGTGGGAGAGAGCCGCAGCCTAGTGGCGAATCAGCTGCGTGGAATGGCCAATGTGGTCAAGGGCCTAGCCACAGAGATCAGGCTGGATGTACGTTTCAATGAAGAGCTGGCCGACCAGATCAAGCGCGAACTGTCCAGCCAGGGCTGTCTGGTCTCGTCGATCACCGCAGCCCAGAGCGCCAGTGGACAATCTCTGATCTGCGTCGAGAAGCCATCATGCTATGGTCGGAAGGAGTGCCAGTACACGGTTGTTCCTGCGGTCGAACGCGCGGTAGGCCAGAGGGTTTACGTTCAGGAGCAGCAGTGTACATCCACCACCGGTAAGCCTCGTTGCTCCTTTAATCTGGCCATGGCCAACTCTTTCTGCCTCGACACTGCTGTGGTGCAGATACCCAAAGAGGACAACGTGGTCAGCGGCGACAGCTTTACCAGCCTGGAACTGCGAAACGGCCAGTTTGCCATGGTGTTGAGCGATGGCATGGGAAATGGTCCTCGCGCTAACAACGAGAGCCACACGACGGTCAGCATGCTGGAACAGATGCTCGCGGCAGGCTTCGATCAAGAGACGGCCATACGAACGATCAACTCAGTCTTGGTGCTGCGATCGGCTGACGAGACCTTTGCAACCGTTGACCTGTCCATGGTAAACCTCCACAGTGGCGAAGCGGAGTTTCTCAAGATCGGAGCCGCGCCATCGTTTATTAAGCATGGTGGAGTGATTCGCACCGTCAAGTCCAGCACCCTGCCGATCGGCATCTTAAGCAATGTTGAGATGGAGAGCTCAAAGTACCAACTCGAGCCAGGAGATTTCGTGGTCATGGTTACGGATGGGGTTCTCGATGGCCAAGTTGACTATGGCAAGAAAGATGAGTGGATCACCAAACTCCTCAGGGCGACACAGGCAAAGGATTCGCAGCAGTTGGCTGATGAGCTCATGACACGCGCGTGCGAGGTTGTCGGCGGAAAAGCGCTGGACGATATGACGATCCTGGTGGCGCAGGTCGCGCTGCGCCAACTGCACTAAATCATGGGTTTGCCATGTCCGGTGAGATGGCTGACTCAGACGGTTGACTCCCTAGCAGTTGAGGCATAATACTCTCAAACTCACTGCATCCTCTGCTGGAAGAACCGGTGAGGTCAGGAACTTGCATGACTTCATTATGGTAAGCTTCCGAAGTCCGCTATAGCCTGATTCTGCGTCATGCAAGTTCCTAAAGAACGAGTAATGCAAGACGCTAAGGTCGCAAAGGGGTGATGCGCTTGCCCGTTAGCAAATTGCTGATCGTCATTGCCGACCGGTGCCCTTGGCACGTGCTGCTTGTCGATAAGATGAGCGTCAAGCTCCGGGAACAAGGCGTCATCTGTGGGGTAATCGGTCTTGTAGAACAGGGGATATTGGACGCGGTGCATATCGCAGGCCTGCGTCGGCTGGCCGACAAGACCGGCGGGGCGTGGGATCTGGCTAACGGACGTGAGCTGTCAGATGCGATTCATACCCTTGGCCTACACCTATACCACAAGCTGGGCAACTCAGTCACGTCGTGCGAGATTGTCGGCTTGGATCATGGGCATCTATCGCTGTTTCGCGATGGCGTGGAGACCGGGATCCGGCGGCTAACGGAGGATCTTGCTCGAGAAGAGCTTATGACCGACCTAGTCTTTCACTGGCGGTCGCTACCAGCCTCGCGGCTTGGTCAGGTTGCGAAGGAGCCCGCCATTAGGCCTTGGTCTCCCGCTCGGCTTGACCTTTCCGCTGATCCGAAGCACTCTATGGCTGAGAAGAAGGCAGACGCCAGCAACCATGGCGCTCGACCACTGGACCGGAGGTCTGCAGATCGCGAGTGGACGACGCGTCATGCGGGGAACTCAGTCCACGCGCAAGAACCCGGACTTCGACCGACGCCTTTAGGACAGGTCCCGTCCAGTTCGGTTACGGACCGCGTTATTCAGTGGGGGCTGTGGCTCTCCGGTGGAGCGCTGCTTAGCGCGCTAACTCTACTAGCGAAAAAGTAGCGAGTGGGGAGGAGCGGCTAGCGCTCGTGACGAAAGATAGGTTGACTGCAGGTAGATGTGCAGGGCATTCATCCGGACAAACGAGTGGTGAGAACTAGTAGTGAGATCACTGGACCACAAAATCGAGAGCGCCATTGTCAACCACCGTATGCTCAACTCGGGCGATACGGTGGTCTTGGCTGTTTCAGGCGGACCAGATTCGGTCTGCCTCTTGCATCTGATGGCTGCTCTGGCCCCCCGATGGGGTTGGCATATCCATGTGGCTCACATGCACCATGGCATACGCGGCCTGGATGCAGATGAAGATGCACGATACGTTGCCGACCTCGCTGCTGCCATGGGGTATGCGTTTCACCTACACCATTGTGATGTCCCAAACATAGCTCGCAAGCGAGGTCTGGGCCTGGAGGAAGCGGGACGACACGTCCGCTATCGTTTTTTTGCAGAGCTTGCGGATCAGATTGGTGCTCAAGCCGTGGCTGTTGGGCACCATGCGGGTGATCAGGCAGAGACCGTATTGATGAACCTCTTGCGGGGTGCTGGGGGAACAGGGTTGGCTGGGATCACACCGGTACGCCTGATCGGGGAGCGACTGAAGCTGATACGACCGCTCCTGGCCGTAACACGTCAAGAGATCGAAGAGTATCTACGCGCCACCGGTCTGCAGCCACGACATGACCATACCAACGATGAGCTTGACCAGACTCGCAACCGTATTCGTCATCAGCTCATTCCTTACTTGCAACAGTATAACCCTCGCATCAAAGAGACGCTTGCCCGCACCGCCGAGATCATCCGCTGCGACGAA
Organism: uncultured Clostridia bacterium; assembly: GCA_964402415.1. Taxonomy (GTDB): domain Bacteria; phylum Bacillota; class JAAYKD01; order JAAYKD01; family CAYOCI01; genus CAYOCI01. Next base: position 36,184 of record CAYOCI010000012.1, on the reverse strand, counting down.
CTCTACCTTGCGCAGCAAGTGGATGAGTATCTGGCCAAACATCTGATCCGCCGCTATGGGTTGCTCTCACTGTCAGTAGCCGAGCTAATGGATCAACCGCTCGCACTTCGACGCCGGATTATCAGACGCATGGTTGATCTCGTTAGCTGGGAAGCTAAGCAGAGTATCGCCTTCGGGACCAGTGGCACCGAGGCGCGGAACGTGAGCGTCGGCCCGGATCTGAGCTTCAGTTCCCACGTCGGATTTGCAGTGATCGAAGATCTGCTGGAAATGATGCAGCCCAACGCCTCGCTTGGGCAAGCTCCCAAGCGATCATGGTCAACCCCACTTCCCGGAGGTTCCGTGGTGCGCCTAAGCCAAGGTGAACTATTCTTCCTATCACCGGCGGACTCTCTCCCGGCGTGCTGGGAGAGAGTCTGGCGTGGAACAGGCAGCATGGAGCTGCCGGAGATCGGTTGTGGCCTGTTAATGCGCATGGCGAACAGGCCTGCCGAGGGTTGGGATCGGCACAGTCACCTGGATCAGAGCGTCGCGGAGATGGAGCTAACAGTACGATCCTGGCGATCCGGCGACCGGATTAGCCTGGGAGAGACAGTAGGCAGCAAGAAGCTGAGTGACCTATTCATCGACCTCAAGGTGCCTGCACCGTATCGGCTCCGTGTCCCGATCATTGAGCGAGCGGGGGAGATTATTGCCGTGACTGGGCTGATGGTGGCTCCCGCCTATCGCCCGCCCCAAGATGCCGTGACGGCTGTTGAGTTGAAGCTCCTAACTCCTGATTCTGAGCGCAAGGATTGTGGTCATGCTAAGTAGAATATAACGTTCCAGTGGTTGTACATAAGGAGGAGTAGACAATGAACCAGGATATCCTGCAGGTCCTGATTAGCGAAGAAGAGATTAGGGCCAAGGTCGCCGAATTAGGGAAAACGATCGCTGAGGACTATCGAGGCAAAGACCCTCTGGTCATCTGTGTCCTGAAGGGAGCTTTGTGTTTCATGTCCGATCTTATTCGGGCGACCCAGATCCCGCTCTCCATTGATTTCCTCGCCGTATCGAGTTATGGAGCATCAACGCAGTCGTCTGGCGTCCTGAGGATCCTCAAAGATCTGGACAGCAGCCTGGAGGGGCGTCATGTTCTGATCGTAGAGGATATCATCGACACCGGCTTGACCCTAAATTACCTGGTTGAGAATCTCTGGTCACGCCAGCCAGCCAGCCTCCGCATTTGCACGCTGTTGGATAAGCCGAGCAGGAGGAAGGTCGAACTGAAGCCCGACTATTCTGGGTTTGTTATCCCCGATAAATTCGTGGTCGGCTATGGACTGGATTACGCCGAGCGTTACCGCAACCTCCCCCATGTAGCGGTTCTCAAACCGGAAGTCTATATCGGAAGTTGATCGTGGCAGTTACTAGCTGATTTGGAAAGGTCAATTGTCTACCATACCTCGATATGGTATACTACACAGTACGTTGCTTATTGACGGACTCGGCCCCGCATGCGTCGAGAGGGTCGTTCGCGATCCAGATCTAGCCAGGTATTCTAAGCGAGAGGAGGGCCACGGTTGAACAAAAATTTCCGAACCGCGAGCTTCTACCTGCTCATTATCTTGATTGCATTGTCGCTGATCAACTATTTCTCTTCCCAGGGTACCAGCCCTACAGATCTTGAGTACAAGGTCTTTAGGCAGCAACTTGAAGCTGGCCAGGTCGAGAAGGTTGTGCAAGTGGGGCAAAAGCTCTCTGGCGAACTCAAGGATGGAACGAAGTTTGCGAGTTACATCCCCAGCGGCAGTGATCCTGAGCTGAGCAAGCTATTGTTGGAGAAAGTGAGCAGCTATAAGGTGGAACCCCCACCCGAACCGCCGTGGTGGACCAGCATCTTAACTTACTTGTTCATGTTTGTCCTGTTCGTTGGGGTCTGGTTCTTCTTCATGCAGCAGACACAATCGGGTGGCAACCGTGTAATGTCCTTCGGTAAGAGCCGAGCCAAACTCCACACCGAAGAGAAGAAGCGGATCACCTTTAAAGATGTCGCCGGCTATGAAGAAGTCAAAGAAGAACTCGAAGAGATCGTTGAGTTCCTTAAGCACCCCAAGAGATTTATCGAGATGGGCGCGCGCATTCCCAAAGGCGTACTCCTTTATGGACCTCCTGGAACCGGTAAGACATGGATGGCGAGAGCTGTCGCGGGCGAAGCGGGGGTTCCATTCTTCAGTATCAGCGGCTCTGACTTCGTCGAGATGTTTGTCGGCGTAGGTGCTTCCCGTGTTCGTGACCTGTTTGAGACCGCCAAAAAGAACAGCCCTTGCATCGTCTTTATCGATGAGATTGATGCCGTCGGACGTCAACGTGGCGCTGGCTTAGGCGGCGGTCATGATGAGCGCGAGCAGACACTCAACCAGCTACTGGTCGAGATGGATGGCTTTGATGTCAATGAGGGGATTATTATCATGGCGGCGACCAACCGCCCGGATATTCTTGACCCAGCCCTGCAACGGCCTGGGCGTTTTGACCGGCAAGTGATGGTGGAACGTCCTGATGTGCGGGAACGCGAAGCAGTTCTGCACGTCCATGCCAAGGGCAAGCCCCTCGCGGATGACGTTAGCCTGCAGGTCCTAGCAAAGTCGACACCAGGCTTTACCCCGGCCGATCTCGAGAACCTCGTCAATGAAGCGGCGCTCTTGGCCGCGCGGCGCGGGCAGAAGGTGATCGAGATGCTCGACCTCGAAGAGGCAATCAACCGCGTCATGGCAGGTCCGGCGAAGAAGAGCCGGGTGGTTAGTGAGGTTGAACGCCGTCTCGTTGCCTACCATGAGGCTGGGCACGCGTTGGTGGCGCACCTGCTCCCGGGTTTTGATCCGGTGCATATGGTGACCATCGTACCGCGCGGAATGGCTGGTGGGTTCACCTCCGTGCTTCCCACCGAGGATCGTTACTTCACCACAAGACGTGACATCCTCAACCAGATCACCTACGCCCTCGGTGGGCGGGTGGCAGAGAGCATATCGCTCCACGAGATCAGCACAGGCGCACAGAACGATCTCGAACGCTCTACCGAAATGGCGCGTCGAATGGTCGTGGAGTACGGCATGAGCGAGGAGCTAGGCCCTCTAACCTTTGGTCACAAACAACAACAGGTCTTCCTCGGTCGCGATATCGGCCATGATCGCAACTACAGCGAGGAGATCGCGTACGCCATCGACAAAGAGATGCGTCGCATCGTTGAAACCTGCTATCAGCAGGCACAGGAGCTACTGGCTCAGCATCGTGACAAACTGGATAAGCTCGCACAGGCTTTGCTTGAGCGGGAGACGATCAAGGGCGATGAACTGGAGGCATTGTTTGCCGTATCCTAAGAGCAGCCATTGGCTGCTCTTTTCTTGAGACGCTAATTCGGAGATAGCAATATTTGAATATTGGATTTATATGGGAGGGACTTAGTGTGGAGAATCAACTTCTAGCAGACCTTTCGGTGAGAGCGTTTGTGTCAGAACTCGGCGCGAAGTCGGCCACCCCGGGGGGCGGAGCAGCCGCTGGTATTGCCGGTGCTCTGGCTGCCTCTCTGGCGCAGATGGTCGGGAACCTTACGGTGGGCAGGAAGAAGTTTGCGGCAGTGAATGATCAGATGGCGGCCATTGTAGAGCAGGCCGGGCAGTTGGCGGAGAAGTTTCTCGCTGAGATGGACGCTGATGCAGCGGCTTATGGTATTGTGATGACGGCCTACGGACTACCAAAGACTACCGAAGCTGAAGCAGCGATCAGACAAGAGACGATTGATCAGGCCTTCATCGAGGCTGCGTCAGTACCCGCCCGCACAGCCCGCCTCTGCTTACCGGTACTTGAACTGGCCAAACAGGCGGCACTGAATGGGAATCCCAACGCCGCTAGTGATGCACTGGTTTCGGCCTATCTGGCTGAGGCTGCCTGCAAGTCCGCTCTAGCCAATGTTCGCACCAACCTACCGTACCTCAAGGATGCGCAACTGAGACAGGAGTTTACAGAGCTGATCGATCAGCTATCCCAGCAAGTGCCATTGTTGGCCAAAGAGGTAGAAGCGATTGGTCTAGCGAAGATGAGTGGCGGTGGAGTCTAAGTTTGCCTCGCTGTCCCTACAGGGACTAACATAGAGGATCATCCCGAAGCCGCTTGATATCCGATCGGACCGGCGGCCAGGGCAACGCAAGTACAGAAAGGGGATGCACAGATGAAGACAGATATCGAAATCGCCCAAAGTGCGCAGATGAAGCCGATCGTTGACGTGGCCGCCCAGCTTGGTATTACGCCGGATGAGCTCGAGTTGTACGGGCAATACAAGGCAAAAGTGACTCCGGGGCTCTGGAACCGCATCAAGAATAACCCGACAGGTAAGCTGATCCTCATGACCGCCATCAACCCCACCCCGGCAGGCGAGGGGAAGACAACCACCACCGTCGGGCTGGGACAAGCCCTGGCTAAGCTCGGCAAGAAGACCGCCATGGCTCTGCGTGAGCCATCCCTCGGACCATCCTTTGGTGTTAAGGGCGGCGCCGCTGGTGGTGGTTATTCCCAGGTTGTTCCGATGGAAGATATCAACCTCCATTTCACCGGCGACTTCCACGCCATTACTACGGCTCATAATCTGCTCGCTGCCATCCTCGACAACCACCTGCAGCAGGGCAATGCTCTCAATATCGATCCTCGCCGTATCGTTCTCAAGCGCGTTTTGGATATGAACGACCGCGCTCTGCGTCATACCATCATTGGTCTCCATGGGCGGAACAACGGCGTTCCGCGCGAAGACGGCTTCGATATCACTGTTGCGTCTGAGGTCATGGCTATCCTCTGCCTTGCTACCGATCTGATGGATCTGAGGGAACGCCTTGGCAAGATCGTTGTTGGCTATACCTATGACCGCAAACCTGTCACTGCCAAGGATCTGAAGGTCCATGGAGCCATGGCTGTGGTACTCAAAGACGCCATCAAGCCCAACCTAGTTCAGACTCTTGAGAACGTGCCTGCTTTTGTTCACGGCGGTCCCTTCGCCAACATCGCGCATGGCTGCAACAGCATCCAGGCGACCATGCATGGGCTGAAGCTAGCTGATTACTTCGTCACCGAGGCGGGTTTCGGAGCCGATCTTGGTGCCGAGAAGTTCTTTGATATCAAGTGCCGCTATGGCGGCCTGAAGCCAGACGCAACGGTGATCGTCGCGACCGCTCGTGCACTAAAGATGCATGGTGGAGTTGAAAAGGAGAATCTCAAGACTGAGAACCTCGAAGCTCTAGCCAAGGGCTTTGCCAATCTCGAGAAGCAAGTCGAGAACGTCCGTAAGTTCAACGTCCCAGCAGTGGTGGCGATCAATGCCTTCCCGACCGACACTGAGGCAGAGTTGAACCTCATCAAGGAGCTCTGCCAGAAGGTCGGAGTTCGCGTCGCACTCTCCGAGGTGTGGGCTAAGGGCGGCGAGGGCGGCATCGCGCTGGCTCAAGAAGTTCTCAAGGCCATGGATGAGCAGCCGTCACAGTTTACCACTCTCTACCCCAACGAGATGCCTCTGAAAAAGAAGATCGAGACCATCGCCAAGGAGATCTACGGTGCTGATGGCGTGACCTTCGACAAGGAGGCTGAGACCAGCCTGCGGACCTTTACCCGTCAGGGTTACGATCAGCTGCCCATCTGTATGGCGAAGACCCAGTACTCACTCTCCGACGACCCCACCCTGCTTGGTCGTCCCACTGGCTTCACCATTCATGTTCGCGAGGTCAAGCTCTCCGCGGGTGCTGGCTTTGTGGTAGCGCTGACGGGCGAGGTCATGACCATGCCTGGGCTGCCGAAGGTCCCATCCGCCGAGGTGATCGATATCGACGAAAACGGTAAGATCGTCGGGCTGTTCTAATCGCTGATGTCCCGCAGGGAGATCAGCACGCCCACCGTAGTCGCAACTAGCCCCGGGTCGGACTTGGCTGCGCAAGCAACAAGTCCACGCCCCACCGCAGTCATGGCTAGCGCTGGCTAAGCGCGGTGTCGTCAGTGACCCGAATGGGTCGCGAGAGACAGCCATGACGAAGGATGGGCGGTTGAGTGGCTAATTTGACGCTGACGTATCCAAAGGGAGTGTCTCTCGTGACACTCCCTTTTCCTTTTAACCGACTCTCATGTTACTTCCATACGCTTCCGGCCAGAAACACCCCAACGGATGATAACGCCCCGCTTTCCGAACGTGCAGCCACCGCGGGCTGTGGGCCGCGGGCGGCGGGCCGTCATGTTGATTGACACCAATACATGGAGGTTCTACAATGGAGTGAGATTGCGTCCAAACGGGCGTGTAGATATTGAAGATTCTCTATACCGGGAGAAGAATAAGGGGCGAAATAAATGTCAGTGACAGAGCTGCAACAACACGTGCTAAGCCTGAAAAAGGCGCGCAATGCCATCATTCTCGCACATTATTATCAGCGGGACGAGATTCAAGAGGTCGCTGATTACATCGGCGATTCCCTCGGCCTCAGCCAGATGGCTGCTGCTACCGATGCTGAAGTGATTGTTTTCTGTGGAGTACATTTCATGGCCGAGAGTGCCAATATCCTCGCACCTGATAAGGTTGTGCTGCTTCCCGAGCCGCGTGCTGGCTGTCCCATGGCGGACATGGCGCATCATGAAGCCGTGCAAGAGGCGCGGCGGCGGTACCCGAATGCCGCCTTCGTCGCCTACGTCAACACCAGCGCGGCGGTGAAGGCGCACGTAGACATATGTTGTACCTCCGCCAACGCCGTCGAGGTGGTGGAAACCCTACCCAATGATGAGGTCGTCTTCCTGCCTGATCGCAATCTGGCCAACTGGATTCAGAAGCACACCCAGAAGAAGATCATCCCCTGGGCTGGTTTCTGCAACACACATGACCGTTTGACTCGTGAAGAGGTTCTTGAGATGAAGTCTGTTCATCCCGAGGCCGTAGTCTTGGTTCACCCTGAGTGCCGGCCCGAGGTGGTGGAGCTGGCCGATGGAGTGTACTCAACAACCGGTATCGCCAAAGCGGTCCGGCAGAGTCGCGCCAGGGAGTTCATCATCGGCACTGAATCTGGCATTCTTCACACACTGAACAAGGAAAACCCCGGCAAGGTCTTTCATCTCACCGATAGCCTGACCTGCCCCAATATGAAGGCAAACACGCTCGAGAAGGTTGCGCAGGCGCTGGAGACCATGGAACCGAGGGTGATCGTGCCCGAGGAGATAAGAAGCGCGGCCTATCGGTCATTGGAGCGCATGTTGGCCGTCAGGTGAACCGCAGGTGCTAGAGCGTAACTTCGCGGTGGAACCACCGCGAAGTTTTCGCATATATCTGATAGTCACCCCAATACTACCCTGACAAGAAAGAAGGATATGGTCCGTTTATCCAGAAACACATTAGTTAGCCATGCCGCCTTGCGGAGCCGCAGAGGATGAAACCGGCCCCTCGACTTGCTCCACTAGGGACGAGGGACTAGCGACTAGGGAGTCATCTCATATTAGTAGTAGGTAGAGCGTGCCCCTCGGACTTCCAGTGGATAGATAGAGCCACCTTGTCATCAGTGATTGGTACGTAGATGGTCATGGGTAACGGTCCTTTTCGATAGCTAGGAGGTAAGAAGATATGATCGAACAACGCCAGCTTGACGAGATCATCAAGCGTGCTCTCAGCGAAGACATCGGAACCGGCGATATCACCTGTGAGGCAACCATTCCCGCTGAACTGGTGGGTGAAGCCACCCTCAAGGCCAAGGAGGACGGGGTTGTTTGCGGACTGCCAGTGGCAAAGAGGGTCTTCGCCATGGTGGACGAACGGATCGTCTTTGAGCCGCTCATCAAAGAGGGGGAACCGATCAAGCGCGGTCAACTGATCGCTCGGGTGACAGGACCCGCCAGAGGGCTGCTGATGGCCGAACGTGTGGCGTTGAACTTTCTGCAACGCCTATCCGGTATCGCTACTCGGACTCGCGCCATGGCAGAGCTAATCCGCTATTACAATACGCGCATTACTGATACTCGCAAGACCACCCCGGGGTTGAGGTTGCTGGAGAAGTACGCCATCCGGCTGGGCGGTGGCAGCAATCATCGCTTCGGTCTTTATGATGCGGTTTTGATCAAGGATAACCATATCGCCGTGGCTGGAGGGATCAAGAGCGCCGTAGTGGCGGCTCGCCAACGGGTGGGGCATACAGTCAAGGTCGAGGTCGAGGTCGAGAATCTTGAGCAGGTCACGGAGGCCCTGGAGTCCGGTGCCGATATCATCATGCTGGACAACATGACATCCGAGATGATGCGTAAAGCAGTCGAGATGATCGGCGAACGTGCCATCACCGAGGCGTCGGGTGGTATCACCGAGGCCAATATTGCCGAGGTGGCCAAGACCGGAGTTGGTTATATCTCGCTCGGCTGTCTGACGCACTCAGTCAGTGCGCTGGACATTAGCATGAATATCACGACCAGCCCCAAGGCGGTATCCACCACGACGATCTAGGCGACATAAGGAAAGGGGAGAGAACCATGACCAACCCTGTGCTCGACAACCTGATGAAACGCGCGTCCATTAGGCGCTTTCGCGATCAGGATGTGGATGACAGCGTCATTGAAGCCATCGTCCGGGCCGGACAACAGGCGCCCTTTACCGGTCAGATGTACTCAGTCGTCGTCACCAAGGATCAGGCCAAGCGTGAGGAGATGGCGAAGCTCTTTGGACGCCTGCCCAAGGCGGGCCCGGTCTTCATGCTCATATGCGTGGATTTCCGCCGGTTGGAGAAATTCATCGCCAGCAAAGGCCGAGCCAACAGCTATCATGATGACTGGATGATGATCCTGGGTATCCAGGATGCCAGCTATTTCGCTCAGAATATGGTTACCGCTGCCGAGAGCCTGGGCTTAGGCTCAGTCTTCTTGGGATCGGCCCCCTGGTACACAGAGCGGATGGCTGAGATCTTCAACCTGCCCGCTAGGGTTTGGCCAATGGTGGGGTTGGTGCTTGGTTATCCGGACGAACAGCCAACTGCCCGCCCACGTATCCCCTTGGACAACGTGCTGCACTGGGATCAGTATCAGGATCTTGACGAACAAGGCGTGGCTCGTTCGTTGTCCATCATGGATGCCGGGCTCATCCGGGAGGGCTACTACCGTAACCTCAATGGCAAGATCCCCCTACGGACCTCCGAGGATGATAAGGTGACTTACAATGAGTACGGATGGGCTGAACACATCTCGCGCAAGTACGGGCAGGGTGGGGTGCGGGCCGCCGACATGAAGGAGATCCTCGCCAAGCAGGGTGTCGACCTGCGCTAGTGCCGACGGCTGGCCGAGATAATGAGAGAGCGTGACCGATCCTATCGGTCACGCTCTCGTTCTACTCTGTGGGCCTTAGGTAAGCGCCTTGGCCCAGGAGTGTCTGCTGCAGTTGGTGGATGGCCTGTTGGTCTGCTGCGAACTCGTGGAAGCCTATCTTCTTCGCCAGGGTCTGGGCAGCGGCGGTGCCGGCAGCTTGACCCTGAGCCATCCCGACGGGGATCACCCGTGCGCTACCCGCCGGCTGAGAGCCGAAGGATGCGGACCTTCCGATCACCAAGAGGTTATTAGGTCCTTGTGCCGGGACCAGACACCGAAACGGGATGCCGAAGCCTTCCTTCGGGACGTAGAGCGTCTTCTCTTTCTCCTCGGGGCTCACTGCTTGGATGTCCACGGGATAGGCGCCGACGGCAATCTCGTCCCAGTGATGGTGTTCACTTAGGACATCATCCAGCGTGAGGCGGTAAAGACCTTGGATATAGCGGCTTTCGCGGACATAGAGCTCAGGAGCCACGCCGGCGTAGCTGGCGTTGGCAAAACCCGGCGCCTCTTGTTTGAGGAACTCCACGATTCGCTTCGCTTCCGCAGTCCCACGACTGATGCCCTGTTGTTTGGACTCTTCGCTGAGAACGTCAACGTCAAAAATCAGCAGAGCGTTGATCAGTACACGATCTGATCCCTGACGACCGATATTCAAACCCCGAAGGTAGGTCTTGGGGTCGGCGGGTCGATAGCGTGCGGCGATCTCCCAGTATGCCCACGCCGAGTCTTGGGTGACACCATAGCGCGGGTCGTTGAGGCCGCGAACGTAGCGCACCACCTCATCCCAATCCACTCCGGAGACTTCGAAGACCAGAGTTGGGGCCATATACACCCCAGGTTGTCCTACATCCTCGCGCCCCACTGTATACGGGACACCGCTCTGGGCAGCCAGGTTGGCATCAGCAGTAGCATCAATAAAGACCGCCGCCTGGCTACGGTAGACCTGACCCGAAGAGCGGTTCTTGAGCACCAGTCGTGTGATCGTCTGCTGCCCCTTGGACTGTTCGATGGTTAGGAGTTCCGTCTGCTTGCGCACAGTCAAGTTGGCTTCAGCCTCTGCCATGGCGTCAAACGCTGCGATCGCATCCTCAATAACGAATGAGAATGCTCGATCGATCCGCGCCCACCATTCCTCAAACAAGCCACGGGTGAGGAGTTCGTTGCGGGTGTTGAAACTCATGTCCAGCGAGTTGAGCTTGGCCATCGTCATGGTGTGGCCGAGGATCGGATCCGGAGTGATAAGCAAGGTCTTGGCTCCAGACCGGGCAGCCGCAATTCCAGCCATGACACCTTCGGGTTCCGACCCAACAACGATGATATCCCAGTGCTCCGTCACCATGGACGGGTTAACTCGACGATAGAGCATGGCGCCACTACCGACCAGTAAGGCTAGGAGAATTAGCAAGATCAGCATCCTGCGCATGATGAAAACCTCCAACGGATAGTCCTTAGTCATCAGTTCGCAGCCCTCGCGACACGAGAGAACATGGAAGGTACGGGCAGACTATCGATTTGTGCCATTCTACCATATCAAGTGGTTCAGGGATAGTCTGCCCATCACTCACATAATCCGTTACCCGGGTGCATAGAGATGGATGCAGCATGACTATGAGCACTTCCCCGTTGTGGTGTAGCCCGCGGTTTCGGAACCTTCTGTGGGCTGCGTGCTGATGGCTGCTGGCTGAGAAATGTGGAGGTCTCTTATGCTTGATCTCATCTTCGGGGTCCTAGGGGGGTCCGCACTGGTTATCTACGGTGTTGACCTGATGAGCGAGGGGCTGGAGCGAGCTGCAGGTTCATCACTGCAGCGAGTCCTGGGATCGCTAACTGGCCAGTTATGGTCGGCGCTCCTCGTCGGGACGTTTGCCACAGCGGCGCTGCAGAGCAGCACAGCCGTAACGCTGATGACGGTCAACTTTGTTCAGTCCGGCCTGCTAACGCTCAGACAATCAATCGGCATCATCTACGGCGCCAACATTGGTACCACCATCACGGCCCAGCTGATGGCCTTTCCGCTCACCAGTCTAGCACTACCCATAGTGGCGCTCGGCTTGTTGATCAGGTCGTGGGGAAGAGGAGAGCGCTCCAGGAATATGGGGATCGCAGTCATGGGACTGGGGCTGCTCTTTATCGGTCTGAAGACCCTCGCTGGAGGGGTGCCCTATATCGAGCGGTCAGATCAAGCCCGTGCTCTCTTTACTGCCCTATCGGGCAACCCGGTGACAGCGCTACTGGTGGGGATGATCACCACCGTGCTTGTTCAATCCAGCAGCGCGACAGTGGGGCTGACGATCATTCTAGCGCAGAGCGGGATCATTGATCTGCGAGGCGCCATCGCGCTCACCCTAGGCGACAATATCGGTACCTGCGCCACGGCCCAGTTCGCCAGTATCCAAGGTAGTACTGCAGCTCGCAGGACCGCCTGGGCGCATACTCTATATAATGTGATCGGATCAGTGATCGCGCTCTCCCTGCTCACACCATTCGCTCGCTTGATGGCGCTCACCAGTCTAGACCCTGGACGTCAGGTAGCGAACACGCATACAGTCTTCAACTTGATCAGCGCCATGGTGTTTTTCCCCATCACATCTTACTATGTGCGTCTCCTCGAATGGTGGGTGCCTGACAAACACTAAACCCGGACCGATCGGTCCGGGTTTCTCGATGCTTGAGGGGTAGGTTTCATTTTCCCCATGCCGCCTCGACGGCGCCATAGTGGACGAAACGTTGCACCTTGACATGGGTGACCCCACTGAGGGCTGCGGGCATTTCCGTCTCAGGCGATGCGATCCTGCAGGCGGTTCATGGCAGGTTTTTGGTCATGGCTGCGAGCGTTGCGGCGGTACACCGCAGAATACATTCCGCCAACCAGCAGCGACCCTCCAATAATATTGCCGATGGTCACCGGGATGAGGCTGCTCAGCATTCCCGCCCAGTTGAGTGCATCTGAGATCACTGTCTTGCCCAGAGCCTGGATCACACCGGGATCATTGCGCAAGATAATCCCTGCAGGAATGGTATACATATTGGCAATACTGTGTTCAGTGCTACTGATCACAAATGTGGTAATGACAACGAACATGCCGAGTAGCTTGCCCGTGACATCCTGGGCTGCATAGCTGATCCAGACCCCTAGGCAGACCAACCAGTTGCAGATGACGCCGCGGATCAGCGCTTGAGTGAAGCTGAGATCCACCTTGACAGATGCGCTCTTGACCAGGGCCGCACCAATCAAGCTGTCATGCCCTGAGAATAGCCCGCCGGCCCATGCCAAGAACACCACGGCCAGCGAGCCACAGAGATTGCCGAGGTAGACCAGCACCCAGTTGCGCAGCATCTGGGACAAGCTGAATTTACCCTCAACATAGCCCATCAGCATGAGGCAATTGCCAGTGAAAAGCTCTCCACCACAGATGACCACGAGAATAAGTCCCACCGAGAAGACCATCCCGTTGATGAGTTTTGCCAAGCCATAGCCGACGTAGGCGGTCAGATCGTGAGTCACCACGTTTGAGACATGCCCCGCAAAGGCCACGTAGGCGCCAGCGAGGAACCCTAGCAGTAGAATTTGCATGATTGTGAGGTGAGCCTTCTTCTCGCCGGTGACCACCGCGAGCTTAGCCACTTCACTGGGGGGGTTGTAGTTCACAACGGCTCCTCCTTGAGCATTTTTTCACGAACACACTCCTGACATTATAGGTGGTTTCAATCTTTTTGGGAAGCAGGATTTGCGTACTGCAAGAGAGAATGTTAGTAGCTCATAGTACCAGATGATGACATCTAGCCCGCCCTCCCAGACAGGGCGAGTAGCGTAAGGAGAATGACGATGAAAACTGAGCTATGTAGTTTGTTAGGCATCGAATACCCGATTATTCAGGGGGGAATGGCCTGGGTTGCGACCTCGGAACTGGCAGCTGCGGTCTCCGAGGCCGGTGGTCTTGGTATTATCGCTGCTGGCAATGCCCCCGTGGAGATCGTGCGACGTGAGATACACAAGGCTCGGGAGATGACGAGCAAACCCTTTGGTGTCAATGTCTATTTTATCTCTCCCTATGTGGAAGAGATCATCAACCTAGTGATCGAAGAACGTATCCCAGTCATCACCACTGGTGCGGGCAATCCCGGCAAGTACCTTTCACGGCTGAAAGAGGCCGGAACGAAGGTTATCCCGGTGGTTGCGTCCGTGGTCTTAGCTCAACGTCTGGCACGAGCCGGGGTTGACGCCGTGATCGCCGAGGGCATGGAATGCGGAGGGCATATCGGTGAGATCACTACCATGGCGCTGGTACCTCAGATCGTAGATGCAGTCTCCATTCCAGTAATCGCTGCGGGCGGGATCGCCGACGGTCGAGGGCTGGCAGCATCCTTAGCTCTCGGCGCCGTGGGGGTTCAGGTTGGAACGCGCTTCATCTGTGCTGAGGAGTGCATTGCCCATGCCAACTTCAAACAAGCGGTGCTCAACGCCAAAGATCGGTCCACTGTTATCACTGGTCGGAGTGTCGGCCATCCTGTCCGAGTTATCGAGAACAAGTTTGCTCGCGAAGTGGCTCATCTGGAGAAGACACTGACTGATCTAAGCGAGCTTGATAAGATTGGATCGGGTAAGCTCAGAAGCGCCGTCATCGATGGCGATGTCGATAATGGGTCGGTGATGGCTGGTCAAGTGGCGGCGATGGTCAAGAAGGTCGAGCCAGCACGCGAGATCATCTTGGACATTGTCCACGGTGCGGATAAAGTAATCGCAGATCAAGCCATGCGTTATGTTGGCGTTGACCGATACTAGTTCCTCATGGTGCCCTTCGACGCCGCCAGAGAGGATGAAGCGTCCCACCCTGTCGATCGTTGACTCCACTGCGGGCATCTCAAAATTACCTAGATACTATATTGACTTTTTGCGATCCTGTCTTGACAGAATACGTGACGTCACCTATGATGGAAAATAGTAATTACTCTTCATAAGGGGAATAGTCATGAGCAAAGAACCGAAGGGCTTTATTCGCATGACCAATCAGAGGCGGGTTATCCTGGATGTACTTCGTAGTACCACCTGCCACCCCACCGCTGACTGGATCTATGAGCGTGTTCGCGAGCAACTGCCGAATGTGAGCCTCGGAACCGTCTACAGCAATCTCCGCCGCTTGACGGAGATGGGCGAGATCATGGAACTGAACTTCGGGAGTTCGTATAGTCGGTTCGACGGCAACGCCTGCAACCACTATCACTTCACCTGCGATACATGTGGCAATGTCCTTGACCTACCCATCCCTGTTCAGCAACAGATTGAAGAGAACGTTAAGAAGGCTGGTTTCCGGGTAACCCATCACCGCCTGGAGTTCTATGGCACTTGCCCGGAGTGCCAAGGTAAGACGGTCCAGTGATGAGTTAGGGTCTACCCGCGAGGGTAGGCCCTTCTTGTCGACAGCACCGCCGTATAGATGCTGTTGTGCCCCAATGGGTAAGAAAGAGGATGAGCAACATGACGAAACCCGGTGATCGGAGCGCTTCAGTACAGCGCAGCTCTGCCACGCAGGCTGGGGTTCTCGGCCGTCTGCTCCATGATGGATTCGTCTCCGGGCAGGAGCTCAGTCAGCAACTGGGTATCTCACGCACGGCCATCTGGAAGCAGATCGAGCAACTCCGTGGACTGGGGTATGCTATCGAAGCGATCCCTCGCCAGGGCTATCGGCTTATCGCCCGCCCTGATAGGGTCCAAGGGGAGGCTATCTCGCTGTTGCGCCAGATGCCTTGGGGGAGTGGTGAGATCGTTCGCCTAGACGAGGTCGATTCGACCAACCGGGTTGCCAAACAGTTGGCCGTGCAAGGCGTCCCAGAGGGGACCCTGGTAGTCGCAGAGAGGCAGACCGGTGGACGTGGACGTCTCGGACGGGAGTGGAGTTCTCCGGCGGGAGGTCTCTGGATCTCACTGATCCTACGGCCGGCTCTGGCACCCAACCAAGCTGCACGTATAACCCTGCTGGCAGCGGTGGCTGTGTCTGCGGCGGTCAAGGCGGCAACTGGCCTTACGGTCGGCATCAAGTGGCCCAATGACCTATTGAGTGGCGGGCGCAAGCTCTGTGGGATCTTGACGGAGATGAGTGCGGACATGGATCAGATCGCCTGGGTGGTGGTGGGGATCGGGCTTAATGCTAATCTGCGCTTGAGCGAACTGCCGTCGGAGTTGGCGCTGAGCGCTACCACCCTCCAAAACGAGTTGGGACAGCCCACCGATCGCAATGCACTGATCGCCCAGATACTCGATCAGATCGGCACCGGGTATCAGCGGCTGAGTGAGGGCCAGTGGGGAGATGTCTTGGCCCAATGGCGCAGAAGCAATGTCACACTGGGCAACCCTGTGCAAGTAACCACGCCGCTGGAGCGTATCGAGGGTCAGGCCATTGAGATCGACGACGATGGAACGCTACTGGTCGCTACGGATCAGGGAGTCAGGCGCATCGTCGCTGGCGACGTTACGCTGCGGAGATAGCGGCGGAGGAAACGATAAGAGAAGGCCATCGCTTACTGAACTGTAACCCTCTTGATAGACACCTAGAAAGGGTGCCTATCAAGAGGGTTTTCCCGTTTCGTGAGGTATAGTAAGTAGCATTGAAAGTGCAGGTGATGTGACGATGACGGACAAGCTGTTCAGCCCCGAAGAGCGTGAGAAGCTGGAACGCAACAAGAACGTTCTGAAGGTCGGTCCGAAAGCGATTACGTATGATCCGGAGTTCAAGGTTAGCGCGATTTATGCCCAGATACGGGATCATAAGTTGCCAAGCCAGATATTTGTCGAGGCTGGATTTGACCTTGACGTCATTGGTCGTAGGACTCCTGAGCGGTGCCTGACAAGATGGAGAGCCATTTACGCTAAGCTTGGCGAGGCCGGCTTGAGAAACGACCAGCGCGGAAAGCATTCAATGGGTCGGCCTACTGGACGGGAGCTTACACTCGAAGAAAAATTGCGTCGTGCTGAGGCTAGGGTTAAATACCTCGAGAGGGAGAATGACCTACTAAAAAAACTCGACGCGATCGAAAGGAGCGAGGCCGATAAGCCATCTCTAAAGTTTGCTATGATCCAAAACCTACTTACATCTGCGCCAAAAGGATTTACTGTAGGATACCTATGTGAGGTTGCTGGCGTCAGTCGTAGCGGTTACTATCGGTGGCTAAACAATGCGGCTAAGCGAGCCCAGCAGGATCATGCGGACTACGAGCAGCATTTGCCAATCAAGGACATCTTCCTTAAGAAGAACTCCAAGGCTGGATGGAGAACAATCAAGATGGATCTAGAGCGAAGGTCCATCATTATGAACCACAAGAAGATTAGGCGTCTGATGAAAGAGTATGGACTCATTGCTCAGATCCGGTACAGAAACCCCTACAAGCACATCGCGAAGGCCACTCAAGAGCACAGGACGATGCCCAATACCCTTGATCGGAAGTTCACCCACGCACTACCCTACAAGGCATTTGGAACGGACGTCACTTATCTCCGAGATGGCACTGGGCAACGGTCATACCTCTCAGTCCTCCGAGATATGGCTTCAGGAGAGGTGGTAGCCCACTACTTGTCCACATCACTCGGTATGGAGCTCTCGCTAGAATTGATCAGGCAAGCAATCATTACCCTTGGTGCCGAGACACTCAAGGGCGCATTAATCCATTCCGACCAGGGCTTCCACTACACACACCCGATCTACATCAAGTCCCTCTCAAGCCTGGGCATCACTCAATCTATGTCCAGGAAAGGCAACTGCATAGACAATGCACCGACAGAATCGTTCTTCGGGCATATGAAGGATGAACTTGATCTCGTCGCCTGCCATTCTGTGGACCAGGTTCGGGCACGAGTTGATGAATACATACATGACTACAATCATCATCGTTATCAATGGACACGAAAAAAGATGGCTCCTGTTGAGTACAGGAACCATCTGCTGACGGCCTAAAGCATCCACCCTCTTTAGTTGTCTACAACCTAGGGCTCAGTTCATACAGGCGATGCCTTCTCTTATCTACATGTTTACCGCTTCGTATTGACCGCTTCGTGGTCGCGTGCCAATCCATCTCTTGGCTCCGTCAGACTTGCGAGTCCGCGGGGATATGTTAAAGTCGCGAGTAACGCAGGATCAACTCGTCCAAACGCGTGCTGATGCTGAGGACATGCTCATCTTGAAGCGCGTGTCCTGTGCTGATCAGTTCGTTGAGCTGCTGACGAAGTTCCTCGATCTCCCGCGCCAACTCCTTCTGCTCGCTGGTCATAACCCCCGTCCTTTCCTAAGAACGCTGCTGGGAAAAGGCTAATGCTACTTTAACATGTCGGATGCTGTAAATCAATTGTACTTTTTGGAGAGAATGATCTGTCAGGAATCGCCCTGCGGGTCATCATCCGGTTCATCCAGTGTGACGCGGGCCCAAGATATGCTTCCCTCGCCGAAGCGATCTTTGATCGCATCCATGGCCTGCATTAGGCGGTCTCGACGGTGATCGTCTTTAGGCTCCGGGAATAGTGAGAGCTGATGGGGAGAGCAGTCGGCAGGAATCAAGTGTGAGACACTAATCCCGATCAGTCGAACAGGCTTGCCGGTGGTAAGATTGCTGAGCAGCAGCTCCTTGCCCACTCGAAACAGGTCCTGATCATAGTCGGTCGGATCAGGAGACGAGTAGCTGCGGGTAATCGTCGAAAAATCGCCATAGCGAAGCTTGAGAGTGATCGTTCGTCCCGTTACGCCGGCGAGTCGAAGCCTGCGGGCTACCTTGGCGGACAGATCAAGCAGCACCGTTAACACCTGCTGGTGATTATAGGTGTCTTCGCCAAAGGTATGCTCATGCCCAATTGACTTCGCATCTTGGGGTGATTCCACTCTACGGTGGTCAATGCCCTGGGCCAAGAGGTGCAACTGATGGGCGACTACTCCCAGATGAGCGCGGAGCTCAGCCAGAGGAAACGCAGCCAACTGACCTATCGTCCGGATCCCGAAGCGTTCCAGGTGGTTGGCTGTCTTGGTGCCGACCCCCCATAGCCTGGTGATGGGCAGAGGGGCGAGAAAGCCTCTCGCCTCTTGGGCAGTGATGACCAAGAAGCCATCCGGTTTACCGTAGTCCGATGCCAACTTGGCGAGATACTTATTATAGGAGACACCAACAGATGCGGTGAGCTTCAGTTCATGTCGGATGCGCTCCTTGATCTGTCGCCCGATCTCCACCGCCGGTCCAAACAGGCGCTCACAGCCTGATACATCTAGGAAAGCCTCATCGATGGAGATGGGCTCGACCATCGGAGTATAGTGAGCGAAGATCGCCTGAATTTGCTGGGATACCATGCCATACTTACGATGATCACCATGCATGAAGATGCCATGCGGGCAGCGCCGATAGGCCTCGCCGAGCGGCATGGCCGAACGCACGCCATAATGGCGCGCCTCATAGGAGCAGGTAGAGACGACCCCCCGCTCATATGGATACCCACCTATAATCACTGGCTTGCCCATTAAGTTGGGATCATCGCGTTGCTCGACGGCAGCAAAAAAGGCATCCATGTCCACGTGAATGATGGTTAACTCCGTCACACGACCACCGCCCCCCGAACGATTGTTCTATCGCTCTGATTGTAGCACGGCTGGTGCCGCGGGGCAATCTACATCGGAGCGGGTCCACGGCATGGGCGGCCCTTCTCTGGCCTGTGAGATGGAAAACCACCACCGCTATGGGTGGTGGTTCTGTGTGTGGCCTGCACTCATCCCTCGCGGACCTCGCTCCGCCAAGCGCACGCCGCAGCGCTCCATATCATCGGTGTGAGGCAGGCTGATTAGCGGTGGGTCTCACCTCTTTCAGGGAGTTTGGCTGACCATGCTCAGCTCAAGATATGGGTTTTGCTGCTCGCTTACCTTACCAGCCAGGTATTCGTCCTTGGAGACGGGGACGATCAGTTTGACTGCTCCACGGTGGCGCTTGTTCTTCGCCCTGGGCATTGAGTTGCCATTCATGTAGGCATCGACGATATTGACAGCCTGAAAATAGCGCACCACCGTGACTTCGTTGCCCCGCCCTACATGACCGCATGAAATGCAGAGCTTGAAGTAGTTCATCGGGACACCCCCATCTGTGTCACGGCATCGAGTCTGCTGCCAATGGCACCAGCCCGAAAACTTGCTCGCCGCCATCGACCCAGGCTCCTCGTCTACGGGCTGATGCTTATTGGCTCGTTACCACTACATTCTTATGAAGCCAGCAACTTGCCCTATGCCAATCGAGTAGTGCTAATAGTTTAGTAATTGAGATTTACGCCGCAGGCTTCCGAAGTTGGTAGGCTATGATAAGATGAAAGCAGCAAGTCAGGAGATCAGATGATATCCCCATGGTAGAGCTACATCTGGCGCAGTGCTAAAGCAAAAAGGGGGAAGACGGGTGACCCAATCCTCGACAGATCAGACACAGGATCGCAATCACTCCCGGCGCCACAAGCGCAATTTCTGGGCACTGGCCGGTGACGGCATATTCTTCAACTTCGGGTCTGCCTTCTTCGAGGCCAGCTCTCTGATACCGGCGTATGTCAGCCAACTGACCAGTTCGGCTACGATCATCGGCTTGATCACCACCATCCGCAACCTCGGGTGGCTCTTTCCCCAGCTATTGGTTGCTGGTATGGTGGAAAGGCTACCGCTAAAGAAGCCAATCATCATGATCTCCTCAGCTCTGATGCGCCTCGGTGGTGTATTTATCGCCGTATCAGCGTGGTGGTGGGGAGGCCGATCGCCCGCTGCAGCACTGAGCAGTTTCATGATCGGTTTCGTGATCTACTCCTTCGCTGACGGAATTTCCGGGGTCCCTTGGACAGATATCGTGGGCAAGACCATCGATGCTAGACGTCGTGGTCGGCTGTTCGGGACCACCTCCACCGTGGGCGGTGTGCTTGCCTTTGGGGCAGGCTTCTTGATTAACCGCTTGCTCGAAACCCCCAGGCTGGTATTCCCTTATAATTTTGCCACTGTCTTTGCCATTGGTGCCTTCCTCATCATCTGCTCGTACATCTCCTTCGCCATGGTTGTCGAGCCGGTGGGGGCGGTCTCCACACATCAGATCTCCTTAGGGACCTACTTCGCTCGGATGCCGAGACTACTCAAAGGCAATCGCGCCTTTGCCCGCCTCGCTGCAGTCCAGTTCCTCCTACGTTGCTGTTATCTCGGCCTTCCCTTCTATGTTGTCTATGGTCAGTCGCGCCTGGGCTTCAGTGCCAGCTTTGCTGGCATCCTCGTCTCTGCGCAGATGGCCGGAAGCATCCTTGCCAGTATGGTCTGGGGATATCTCAGCGATCATGTCGGCAACTCCTGGGTTGTTCGCTGCACCGCGTTGACGGCCGTCCTGTCTCCGCTCCTGGCCATCGCGGCAGGACAGATGGGAGGCGGCTCTTGGCTGGCAGTGGCAATCTACCTGGTCCTCTATGCTTGTCTAGGAGCCACTTTCTCCGGACTATGGATTGGCTTCACCAACTACCTTTTGGAGATCGCCCCTGAGGCTGAACGCCCATCCTATATCGGTCTGATGAACACGCTGATGGCCCCAGCCACCTTCCTGCCCCTACTGGGCGGTCTTATCTTGACACACCTGCCGCACGCGTGGCTGTTTGCGGCTACGGCGGTTCTCACCGGTGCCGGGCTGCTCCTAAGCGCTGGCCTGCCCGAACCACGTTCTCAGTCGCAACCCTAGCTCATACTCCGCTTAATGGAGAGCTCGGACAATCCGGTTAGAAGGAGTGCTGCCCATGGTCGCGCCGCTGGTATTCGCTCACCGCGGTTACTCATCCCAAGCACCCGAGAACACCGTCGTCGCGTTTCGCGCTGCGCTGGACGTGGGGGTTGATGGGGTAGAGCTTGATGTTCAGCTAAGCTCCGATGGCGAACTGGTCGTGATCCATGATGAAAGTCTCAAGCGGACCACCAACGGCAGTGGGATGGTCTGCCAACACACGTTGGCTGAGCTCAAGGCCCTGGATGCTGGCTCTTGGTTCGCTCCCCGTTTTGTCGGCGTGCAGATCCCAACGGTCGGCGAGGTTTTGGATCTGCTGGAACCCAGACCTGATCTTCAGATCAATATCGAGCTTAAGACCGGCGTCATCCCCTATCCAGGGATAGAGGAGAAGGTCGTACGAACAGTGCTGGAGAAGGGCTTCGCTCACCGAGTGATCATCTCTTCGTTCAACCATTATACGCTGCTTGTCATCAAAGCGCTCGCCCCGCAGTTGCCCATTGGGCTCCTGTATGCAGCCAATCTGATCCGCCCGTGGGATTACGCGACTACGGTGGGCGCTGAGGCGCTGCATCCACAGCACCACGGCATCAGCAAGGAGATGGTGGCCGATTGCCGCCAGGCGGGCAGGCGCGTCAATGTTTGGACAGTCGACCAAGAGCCGGATCTCAAACGCTGTGTTGAGCTAGGGGTGGACGGCATCATCACCAACTATCCTGAACGCGCGCGGGAGGTTATTGATCGAGGTGCAGATCTGTAATGATGGTCTGGCTTGACTCCTAGCGCGAGCTAGTCCTACTACCAAACATAAACAAGCACCCCAGCGGGGGTGCTTGTTCTCTTATCGCTTAACTCAGGAACTTGCATGACTTCATTATGGTCGACCCGCACTGCCCTAAAAACTCTAATCCTACGTCATGCAAGTTCTAAAAGCTTAGTCATGCAAGACTACCTGACTATCTCATCCACTTCGTCTGGAGCATTGCTGGATACAAGTCGCAAGACCACTCGGTGGGGGAGGCAGATGGCGCTCTGCCCGGATCGCGTCAGCCATCCCTGATTGACATCCACCTGCTCCGGGCAGTTGGCTTCGCGCACCCGGACGCGCGTACGCTCGATCTCAACGATATTATACTGCTCGTTATTGGCGCCAGTCTGAACCGTAAACTCAAACGGTGCCTTTACCTGATCCAGATTGATACGGCGGATCTCCTTGCCGTCGACCGTAACGACCGCTTGCAGGCCCCCCTGAGCACGCCCTGCCCACCAGTAGATCCCGCCACTAATGACCAGTCCTACGAGCAGTCCGATGATGAGGAGCCGATCTCCTTTGCGAGCCCGTTTTGCCATTGCTGTTTCACCTGCCACTTTTCACCAATAATTCCCGATGCCGTCGCTTTGGCAGCGCCATACCTCGTTGACCCGCTGCCGGCTGCGGGCGTTTTCATATCAGGTTGATCATGATCCACCGCTTGCTTCCCCAATCTGATTCAAGCGTTCTCACGTAGCATGGCCTCAGCATCGGATAGAGTGTTCTCCAGTTCACCTGAGCTACCGCCTGCGCCTTGGGCGCTGGCGGGGGTGCCCCCACCTTTGCCGCCGATACGGCTGGTGATGGTTTTAACCAGTTTGTTCATGTCGAACCCCAGGTCCCCAGAACGCGCGAACAGGAACTGCGGATTCTCCTTACGGATCCCCAAGAGCGCCACAGTCTGAGGAAGAGAGATCAGCTTGTTGGCCAAGCCCTTGACCTCGTTGAAGTCACGTCCGTCGAAGACCGCTTTCACCAATCTCACGCCATCCCAGTCTACGCCGCTTCCGTGCAAGGCAACAGCCTCATGGTCCAGCAGCTGTTCCTTCAGCAGCGCCACCTGGCGATTGACATCACGCAGTGCCGCGAACTGCCGCGCCAATGCATCTGACAACTCGATGTCTTTGATTGAGAGCTGGCTGGCGGTGCTGACAACCAGTTCGTTTTTCCAGCGATAGTCCCTAAGGGCTCGCTGGCCACAGACAAACTCAACCCGGACCTGTCCCTTATTCTTCTCCCACCGGCGGATCTTGATCAGACCTACCTCAGAGGCTGAGCGTGGATGGGTGCCTCCGCAGGGTGACCAGTCAAAGCCTTTGACCTCAATGATACGGATATCGGTGTCAACGGTGGGAGCTTTCCGCAGCGGGAATTGCCCCAGCTCGTCCTTCGTGGCCCAGTGGCTGATGATCGGCCTCCCCGCCCAGACCACCTCATTGGCCAGGTCCTCAACCTGATCAACCTGTGCCTCAGACAGGGCGCCAGTGGTTAGGTCGATGGTAACAGCCTCGACCCCGAGGTGGAAGCCAACGGTCTCCGCTCCCAAAGTTTTGATGAACGCTTGGGAGAGGATATGTTGCCCAGCGTGCTGCTGCATGAGGTCGAGACGGCGATCCCAGTCAATCCGACAGTGTACAGACCCTTCACCTGGGTCTCCTTCCAGGAGATGAATGACCTTGCCCTCTCTCTCGACTACATCGATCACACGCACACCGTTGATCGTGCCAGTATCATGGGGTTGTCCACCGGATGTGGGGTAGAAGGCTGTCTGAGTGAGCTCCACTTCCCACACAGCACCCTGCTGCACCTTGGTGGCAAGATCCGCATCAAACTCCATCAGATACGGTTGGTCGTAGTATAAGCGATCACGCAATAGGCTCACTCCGTTCGCAAATTAAGAATTAAGAATGCAGAATGAAGAATTAGGGGCACAGCCAGATGTAGTGGTCGAAGGCCACGTCCTTTATGCTTGCATCTCCCAGATCGATTATACACCACTTCAAATACTGTAGTCGACCTTTGGGCTCCTAGCTTTGGACCGGCATGGTGTGCTTGTCTCTCAACTCATTCTGCATTCTTAATTCATCTGTAATTCTTCATTCTAAATTCTTAATTCTTAATTTGATGGGCAGGAATGTTATGGCCAAGCTCGAATATCATTAGCTAGACGAAGTAATTCCCGCGAGCGTAAAGACTCTCGGAGTTCGAAGGAGGCGTTTTCCATGACCATCGCCATTAAGGGCGGCAAAGTGATGACCATTACCCATGGAACCATCGAGAACGGTACTGTGCTGATCAACGATGGCAAGATTGTAGCCGTAGGCCAGAATGTCGAGATCCCCGCTGATGCCAAAGTGATCTGCGCTGAGGGCAAGGTTGTTATGCCCGGTATCATCGACTCCCACAGCCATCTGTCGCTGTTCGGCGATCCCATGGTCCCCGCCACCATGGACGGCAATGAGATGACCAACCCCAACACCGCTCAATTGCGTGGCGCCGATGCCCTGAATCCTGATGATCCCGCTATTGCCGAAGTCGTCGAGGCTGGGGTTACGGCGGTATACACCGGTCCTGGCAGCGCCAACATCATCGGTGGTACTGGCTTTGTCATGAAGCTTCGTGGCCGGACCGCCGACGAGATGATCATCCCCGGTACCGAGGGCATGAAGATGGCTCTGGGCGAAAACCCGAAGCGCGTCTATGGCGAGATGAAGAAGCAGTATCCCGCCACCCGTATGGGCAATGCGGCTTTCCTGCGCGAGGCCCTGGTTGCAGCTCAGAATTACCAGAACAAGATCAATAAGGCCAAAGAAGAGGGCAAGCCCCTTCCTGACCGCGATCTCAAGCTGGAAGCCATGGGTCGTGTGCTCCGTCGTGAGATCAAGGCGCGCATCCACGCTCACCGTGCTGACGATATTCTGACAGCCATCCGCGTGTCAGAGGAGTTCAACTTGGATTACGTGATCGAGCACTGCACCGAAGGCTACAAGATCGCTGACATCCTAGCCGCCAAGGGCGTTCGCGCCACGGTTGGCCCGTTGCTCATGGGTCACTCCAAGCACGAGCTGTGGAACGTTACTCTTGAGAACCCTGGGATCTTGGCTAAAGCAGGCGTCAAGGTTGCTCTTCAGGCTGACACCAGCGCCGGGACCAAGTGGTTGCCGATGCATGCAGGTCTTGCTGTCCGCGAAGGCATGTGCGAAGAAGAAGCTTTCCGGGCCGTGACCATCACTGCCGCCGAGATCATCGGTGTCGCTGATCGCATGGGTAGCCTCGAGGCCGGTAAGGATGCTGATATTGCCATCTTTGATGGTCATCCGTTCTGCAACCTCACCCATTGCGAGTTGGTCCTCATCGACGGTCAGATCGTCTATGAGCGCAAGAAGTGCTGCTGCGAGAAGAAATCCTGCTGCCAATAAGCATCTTCAATCGCCTGCGGTGATCGTCCAATCGGATATCAGTCGCACCGCCTCCTAAAGGAGGCGGTTTTCTTTATGTGCGGTATAGAAGGATTTTGCAGCATGGGAATGAAACAATATAAGATGCGAGATAGTCTACCGCCGTCAGCGAGCGACGGTTGACTCAGACGGTAGACTCTTGGGGGGGCACATATGAACGTCAATCAGATGGAGACCTTCTTGACTGTATTGGAGAAGGGGAGCTTTTCGGCAGCTGCCAGAGAACTCCACCTTACCCAGCCGGCTATTAGTCTACAGATACAATCCTTGGAGAACTTCTTCGGAACCCAACTGATGGTGCGGGCTGGCAAGAGCATCATACTTACGCCCAGTGGTGAAGAGGTCAGGCGAGCCATAGAGGAGATGCTGGCGACTGTCAAGCGCACTCGCGCTACCATCGATCGCCTGAACCAGTCGGTGCAGGGGCGCTTGGTCATCGCCGCCAGTACCATCCCCGGCGAGTATCTTCTCCCACGGATGATCGGAGAGTTCAAGCTCAAGTATCCCCAGGCTCAGCTTGTTCTGGATGTCGACGACACCCAAAACACCGTCACGAAGGTGATCGAGCAGCGAGCCGACCTGGGCATGATCGGGGCCGAAGTCAACGATCCGAAGTTGTCCTGCCTACCTATCGCTCGCGATGAACTGGTTGTCATTGCTCATCCTGGGCATCGACTGGTGGGGTGTCAGTGCGTCACCGCGGATCAGATACAGGAGGCTAACTGGGTTGCCCGCGAGCTCGGCTCGGGGACACGAGCTGTTACCGAGGAGCTTCTTCGCCAGTTAGGGGTGGACCCATCTGATCTTAATGTCATGCTCGAGATGGGCAGCAGTCAAGCGCTGATTAGCGCCGTAGCCGCTGGGGTTGGCCTGGCCTTCTGCTCACGTTTGGCCGCCGATGCAGCTTTACGACTGGGACAGGTGGTTGAACTGCCCATCGAGGGAAGCCCCTTTGTCCGCCCGCTGTTCGTCGTCTATCATCGTAACCACTTTCAGAGCCGGGTGATGGCCGAGTTTCTTTCTATCCTACGTAAAGGGGGTGACCAAAACGGCTAAGAACTTACGCCTAACGCAGATGACCAAGAATGCAGGCTGAGCGGCAAAGATAGGTCCTGGGACCTTGTCGCAGGTTCTGCGGCACATACCGAAACCAACCGATCCTAATCTCATCGTGGGCCTGGATACATCTGATGATGCGGCGGTGTATCGCCTAAGCGATGATCTGGCAGTCATTCAGACGCTCGACTTCTTTACCCCCATGGTCGATGATCCCTATCTATTTGGGCAGATCGCTGCTGCCAACTCACTCAGTGATGTCTATGCCATGGGAGGACGTCCGATCCTCGCTCTAAATATCACCTGCTTTCCCAACTGTCTCCCCATCGACGTGCTCGGCGAGATTCTCCGCGGCGGAGCCGACAAGGTAGTCGAGGCTGGAGCCAGTGTTGTCGGTGGGCATACAGTGCAAGATGACGAACCCAAGTATGGCCTATCGGTGACCGGCCTCGTTCACCCGCATCGAGTGTGGGCCAACTCCGGGGCACAGACTGGTGACATCTTGTATCTGACCAAACCCCTGGGCTCAGGCGTCCTCAGCACCGGGATCAAGGCAGACATGGTGACGCTTGGCGACCAGGCGCTACTTGTTGAGGTGATGCGGACACTCAACCGCGCCGCGGCAGATGCAGGGCGAGAGGTGACCATTCATGGGTGTACCGATATCACGGGCTTTGGCTTCCTCGGGCATGCCCTTGAGCTTGCCAAGGGTAGCCGCGTGGGCCTAGAGATCTGGGCAAAGGAGATCCCGTTGCTCGCTGGCGCGTTGGAGTTGGCGCAGATGGGGATTATCCCAGCTGGCGCGTATCGCAATCGTGACTATGCCGGATCGGCCGTCTCGCTGGGCGAGTCTGTGCCGCAAGCGGTCGCGGACCTCTTGTTTGACCCACAGACATCCGGCGGTCTGCTGCTCAGTGTGAGCGAAGACCAAGCACCTGCTCTGGAGCGAGCACTAGCCAATCACGGGGCAGCTTGGACGCGAGCCGTCGGGCGTGTCGTCTCCTCACCAGAACCGACGATTTCTGTCAGTTTTTAAACCGTTGACTATCAAGACCGTACAGCATAGAGTGGTAATCAAGGGGCAAACTCCCTGTATTGGCTCACTGGGGCAGATAAATAATGGATATTATGACCCCTATAAGAACCCTTTATCGAGCAAGCGCAAAGGAGTTTGTCGAGCGGCGTCTAATATTCCATGTGAACAATTTCACGTGAACCTTTTCACATGAACAATTTCACAAAGACTGGATGACTAACCCGGGAGAGACCCACGATCGAGAGATACGATCACGGGCACCGAAGGAGCAACGCTCTAGGGAAGCCAACCCGAGCGAAAACTTTCAGGTAAAAGGACCGTGTTAGGACAGGGCTCTGGAAAGTCCACAGGACACCGACGGAGTAACCCCCTGGGTTTAACGGGGGCGGAAATCTCTCAGGTAACGAGGACAGAGAAGCAGGCGGTATGTATATGCCGTACACTTCTCTGTCCATTTGTTTGCCGGAAGTAAGTCTTATTAGGGAAGGGACTGCATGGCTAGATTGCTGATCGTCACTAACAACCCAATGGTCAAAGAGATCGCTGGTTCTGAGTATCAGGAGACCGACCTGATGGCCGTTCTGCATCGAGTTCGTGATCTCGTGCACAAAGGTCATCGTCTCATCTCTCATCCCTTGGCCGGCAGTGTAAAGCCTAACGAAACCCCGTATAAGTCGGTCGTGCTCTCTACAGACGCTGATGCCACGGTGGATTTTGACTCGTTGCGTATCATTGAAGGCAGCATCCAGGTGGCAGCCAAGATGCTTCAGGATAGACCTTTGCCCGCTTGGGATAATAGGGTCAGAGCGGATTTCCAGGTTATTGATCACGCTCTGCTGTCAAGCGCCCTGCAAAGTTTATCGCATATGTAGATCTGGAGACTATTTAGCAGAGGCAGGCTCTGCATTCTTGGCAAAGGAGTGGAAGATACATGGCCAATCTGAAGTATGATCTCGTCATTATCGGTGGTGGTCCCGGTGGTTTGGCAGCAGCCATCTATGGCTCGCGCTCCAAGCTTAGCACTCTGGTGATCGAGAAGAATCGTCCCGGCGGACAGATCGCCACCACTGAAGAGTGGGAGAACTACCCCGGCACTCCGCACACCAGCGGCCCCAAGGAGATGGAGATCTGGGTCGAGCATGCCAAGAAGTTTGGCGCGGAGTTTGTCAAAGATGATGTAACTGCCATCGAAGTCATCGGTGAACACAAGGTTGTCAAGGGTAAGAACAACAACTATGAGGCCAAGGCGGTTGTTGTCTCCGTTGGAGCCCAACCCCGTGAGCTGGGTGTCAAGGGTGAGCGCGCCTTCCGTGGCAAAGGGGTCTCTTACTGCGCAACCTGCGATGCTGACTTCTTTACCGAGCTCGATGTTGTGGTCGTAGGCAGTGGCGACTCCGCCATTGAAGAGGGCATGTACCTTACGAAGTTCGCGGAAACCGTCACAGTCATCGTGCTTCACGATGAGGGGACTTTAGACTGCACTCCTGTTATTCGTGAACGCGCTTTCAATAATCCTAAGATGAAGTGGGTCTGGAACTCCACCGTTGACGAGATCAAGGGCGACGGCATCGTTGAGTCCATTGTCCTGAAGAACATCAAGACCAGCGAGAAGACTGAGCTGCCCACCAACGGTGTCTTCATGTTTGTCGGTATGGTGCCGCAGACCGATTGGCTCAAGGGGACCATCGATATGGATGGTCGTGGCTACATCATTGCCAACGACATGTGTGAGACGAACCTTGACGGTGTCTATGCAGTCGGTGACTGCCGCCAGAAGTTCCTCCGCCAAGTGGTCACTGCGGCTGCCGATGGCGCCATAGCCGCCACTGCTGCTGAGAAGTTCATCCATGAGGAAGAGGGCTTCAAGCAGATGGTTGTCGAGCAGGAGATCCCTGTGATCGTCTCCTTCTGGAGCCCAACCCGTGAAGCCAGCATGGAGATGAATACCAAGCTGGAGAAGATCTTGGAGGAACACAAGGGTAAGGTCAAGTTCGTCAAGATCGACACCTACCGCAATGTGCGCATCTCTCGCCGCTACGGGATCACGGAGGTACCCACCATCCTGTTCTTCAATAAGGGTCAGGTGATGGAGAAGTGCTCCGATCTTTGCGGCGAAGCGGAGCTACAGCAGAAGATCCAGGCCTTCTTGAAGTAGATCATCATCACCAATCGTTGTTACTCGATCAGCGTTCCCGCGGTTGAGGGGTGCTACCCTGTGTCGCCCCTCGACCGACATGAGTATAGTATCAATCACGCCATTGGCGATCTTCATTAAAGGAGGTGAAATCACATGATCGAGCTGAACAAAGAGAATTTCGAAGCAGAGGTACTCCAACATCAAGGTCCGGTGTTGGTCGACTTCTGGAGCCCCAAATGCGACCCTTGCATGGCTTTGCTCCCTGACGTGACAAAGCTGGCTGACGAATATGAGGGCAAGGTTAAGTTCTGCAAGGTGAATGTCCTGGAAAACCGTCGCCTGGCTATCAGCCAGAAGGTTCTCGGTCTACCTACCATCCTCTTCTTCAACAAGGGTGAGAAGGTGGCTGAACTGGCCAAGGACGTGACCATCGACATGATCAAGGCAGAGCTGGCTAAGCTATCGTAAGGGGTTGAGCCCTCTACACTTTTGTAGAGGATCTTAAGGGAGGTGAACCATATGCGGTTGGAACTCGGTTTGATCAAAATCAAAGACGTCCAGTTCGGTGACAAGACCGAAGTTCGCCAAGGCGTGCTCTACGTCAACAAGCAGGAGCTCATCAATGCTGTCAGCGGCGATGATCGCATTGCTTCCGTTGACGTTGATCTGGTCCATCCTGGCGAAGAGGTCCGCATCATTCCTGTCAAGGATGTCATTGAGCCCCGCGTAAAGGTCAGCGGTGCTGGCAATGTGTTCCCTGGCATGCTGGGCAAGGTGGAGATGGTTGGTGATGGTCGTACCCACGTACTGCAAGGTGCAGCCGTGGTGACCACCGGTAAGATCGTTGGCTTCCAAGAAGGCATCGTCGATATGACCGGCCCAGGCGCTGACTACACTCCGTTCTCCAAGACTCACAACGTCGTTGTGATCGCAGAGCCCAAAGAGGGCATCCTGCAGCACGACCATGAGGCATCTGTTCGCATGATCGGCTTCAAGGCCGCTGCGTATCTCGCCGAGGCTGGCAAGAACGTTGAGCCCGACGAGGTCAAAGTCTACGAACACCTGCCGTTCATTGAAGGTGCCAAGAAGTTCCCCAACCTGCCCAAGGTCGTTTACGTCTACATGCTGCAGACCCAAGGTCTTTTGCATGATACCTACGTGTATGGCGTAGATGCGAAGAAGATCCTGCCCACTCTGATCTCTCCCACCGAGGTTATGGACGGCGCTATCGTTAGCGGCAACTGCGTTTCCGCTTGCGATAAGAACCCCACCTATGTGCATGAGAACAGCCCGGTCATCATGGATCTGCTCGACCGCCATGGCAAGGACTACAACTTCCTCGGCGTCGTCATCACCAATGAGAACGTGACCTTGGCCGACAAGGAGCGCTCCTCCAACTTCACCGCTAAGCTCGTTCAGATGCTCGGCGCAGATGCGGTCATCATCTCTGAAGAGGGCTTCGGCAACCCCGATGCTGACCTGATGATGAACTGTGTCAAGATCGAGAAGAAGGGGATCAAAACGGTCCTCGTCACCGATGAATACGCTGGCCGTGACGGCGGTTCCCAGTCGCTCGCTGATGCCAATCCTTTGGCCAATGCCGTTGTTACCGCTGGTAACGCCAACGAAGTGATCACCCTGCCCGTCATGAAGAAGGTCATCGGCCATCCCGCCGTCGCCGACGTCATCGCTGGTGGTTTCGCTGGCAGTCTCCATGCCGATGGCAGCATCACCGCTGAGATCCAGGTCATTACCGGTGCGACCAATGAGCTCGGCTTCTTCAAGCTCACCGCTAAAGAGGCTTAGTCGAGCGCACTGAGAGCTTCAGTGATTACTTAACCAATCAAACAGAAAGGGGTTGGACTTAATGCTTAAGGGCAAGAAGGTTGTCATTTTGGGCGACCGTGACGGCATTCCTGGTGGCGCTATTGAAGAAGCCATCAAGAACACCGGTGCCGAAGTGGTCTTCTCGACCACTGAGTGCTTTGTCTGAACGGCCGCTGGTGCCATGGACCTCGAAAATCAGGCTCGGATTAAAGACCTTACTGGTAAGCACGGTGTTGAGAACGTCGTCGTTCTCCTCGGTGGTGCTGAGGCCGAAGCAGCTGGTCTGGCTGCTGAAACCGTTACCGCAGGCGATCCGACCTTTGCAGGTCCTTTGGCAGGAGTCCAGTTGGGACTCGCCGTTTACCATGTTGTTGAGCCCGAGATCAAGGAACAATGCGATGCTGCCGTTTATGACGAGCAGATCGGCATGATGGAAATGGTTCTGGATGTTGAAGCCATCATTAAGGAAGTAAGTGCCATTCGTAAGCAATACTCCAAGTTCTAATCGCCTTGGAGTCCACGCTTACCCTTAAAGGGGGGAACACCATGACAAAGAAGATTAGGGTGGTACACTATATCAACCAGTTCTTCGGCCAGATCGGTGGCGAAGACAAGGCTGATATCAAGCCTGAACTCCGCCAAGGCTATGTGGGTCCCGGAATGGCGATCAACGCTGCTCTTGGTGATCAAGGCGAAGTCGTCGCTACGGTTATCTGTGGTGACAACTATTTCAACGAGAACCTCGAAGAAGCCACCAAGGAAGTCCTGGGCATGATCGCTCAGTACAGCCCTGACGTGGTCGTCGCCGGTCCGTCGTTCAATGCTGGTCGTTACGGCATGGCTTGCGGTGCGGTATGTAAGGCCGTTAGCGAAGAGCTCAATATCCCTACCCTCACCGGTATGTATATTGAGAGCCCTGGCGTTGACAGCTACAAGAAGTTCACCTATATTGTTGAGACCGCTGACTCTGCCGCCGGTATGCGCAAAGCCATTCCTCCCATGGTTAGCCTGCTGAAGAAGCTGGCCTCTGGCGAGGAACTCGGCGATCCCAAGGACGAAGGGTATATTCCCCGTGGCGTGCGCAAGAACTATTTCCACGCTGAACGCGGGTCCAAGCGTGCTGTTGATATGTTGATCGCTAAGATGAACAATCAGCCGTTCACTACGGAATACCCGATGCCTCAGTTTGATCGCGTTGCTCCCAATCCTCCGGTGCACGACATGGCTAAGGCTACCATCGCTCTGGTAACCTCTGGCGGTATCGTTCCGAAAGGCAACCCTGATCGCATCGAGTCCTCCAGCGCCTCCAAGTACGGCAAGTACGATATCGAAGGCGTGACTAATCTCACCAAAGAAAGCCACGAGACCGCTCACGGCGGCTATGACCCGGTCTATGCCAATAACGACGCTGACCGTGTTCTCCCCGTCGATGTTCTCCGTGAACTGGAGAAAGAGGGCGTCATCGGTAAGCTCCATCGTTACTTCTACGCAACAGTCGGTAACGGCACTTCCGTGGCCAACGCCAAGAAGTACGCTGCCGCCATCGGGAAGGAGCTCAAAGAGGCCGGCGTTGATGCCGTAGTCCTCACCTCCACCTGAGGGACTTGTACTCGTTGCGGCGCAACGATGGTTAAAGAGATCGAACGTGCTGGCCTGCCCGTGGTTCATATGTGCACTGTCGTGCCCATCTCCCTCACGGTCGGCGCCAACCGCATCATCCCGACGGTTGCTATCCCGCATCCGCTGGGCAATCCCAACCTCACCCCTGAAGACGAGAAGCATCTCCGCCGCGGCCTCGTAGAGCGCGCTCTTAAGGCTCTGCAGACCGAGGTTCACGGTCAGACCGTCTTCGAAAAGTAATCCTCAGCCAGCCAGATTAAGCCCCAAGCCTGTGCCAGCGCCTTCTTTAAGTCTAGGCCATGGCTCCGGCTTGGGGCTCTCAAATTTCTTGGAGGTGACGAGCGATGACCTTTCCAGTAGTCAAGGGTACTGCCTATGCCCTTGTGCATACCCCCACCATGCTGATCCACCTTGGCACGACACAGACTGTGGAACGCGCCAAGAACCCGGACTCCGAGTATCTAAAGAAGATCCCCGGGCATCTTCGCTCATTCGAGGCAGCGGTTCAGTACCCACCCAATCAGGTCTACATCGGCAACATGACCCCCGACCAGCTCGGGGAGATCGCCCGCCCTTGGTTTGAGAAACCGATCAGTGCTGCCAGCCGCGATGGCCGCTATGGCGAGATGATGCCCGAAGATGAGTTCTACGGGATGATGAAGATCGTCGACGCCTTTGATCTGGTTATGCTCGAAGAGGGCTTCCATGGTCAGGTAAAGGCGAAACTCGAAAAGCATGCGTTGATTACCGAGTCCGATCTGAAGCGTCTCGGCAGCGGAGTGGCCCTGGCTGAGATCGAAAAAGCTGTCAAAGAAGCCCATGCAGAGCCGCTCTTCATCGCTAATCAGCTGATCGGTTGCGTCAAGCGTGCCCATGACGTTGACGCCGCACTGACCGCGCATGTCATGACCGAGAATATCGTAGCCAAGGCGTCCGCCACTCTAGCCTTCAAGAACCTCTTGGCCAAGACCGATCTCAAGGCCGAGGAAGTCGAGTACATCATCGAGTGCTCCGAAGAAGCCTGTGGTGACATGAACCAGCGTGGTGGCGGCAACTTTGCCAAGTCTATCGGCGAGATGGTCCACTGCGTCAACGCCACCGGCTCCGATATGCGTGGCTTCTGCGCTGGTCCTGCTCACTCCCTGGTCGCTGCGGCTGCCTTGGTGAAGTCTGGCGTCTACAAGAACGTGGTCGTCGTCGCCGGCGGCGCTACCGCTAAGCTCGGTATGAACGGCCGCGATCATGTGAACAAGGGTCTGCCCCTGCTCGAAGATATGCTCGGCGCTTTTGCCTTCCATATCGGCGAAAACGACGGCGTCAGCCCCGTGATCCGTACCGATATCGTTGGTCGCCATGTGATCGGGTCCGGTTCTTCGCCGCAGGCGGTCATGCAGGCGCTGGTTACTGATCCCCTGGAGCGTGCCGGTCTGAAGATCGTCGATATCGACCGCTACTCCGCTGAGATGCAGAACCCCGAGATCACTGAGCCCGCTGGTGCTGGTGACGTGCCTAAGGCCAACTTCAAGATGATTGCCGCTCTCGGCGTCAAGAAGGGCGAACTGCAGCGTACCGAGATCGATTCCTTCGGTCTGAAGCACGGTATGCCCGGCTTTGCTCCCACTCAAGGTCATATCCCATCTGGCGTTCCTTTCCTTGGCCATGCCCGCGATGCCATGATGGCAAAGTCGCTAAACCGCGCCATGATCATCGGTAAGGGCTCCCTGTTCCTAGGCCGTATGACCAACCTATTCGACGGCGTCTCCTTCGTCATCGAAGCCAATAACGGCAAGACGGAAGAGACAAAGGGTGTTAGCAAGGAAGAGATCCGCGGCATGATCGCTGAGGCCATGCGGGATTTCGCCAGCTCCCTGCTTAAGTAGAACAGCAGCTCTGAACACTGGAGGTGGGTATTGTGCCCGAGAACAACATCAAAGCAATGATCGGGAGCATCTTCACAGAGCTAGCTGACGCCCTGGAGACGGGGCAGTTTGGCGAGCGCGTCAAGGTCGGCGTTACCGTTCTTGGCAGCGAACACGGACCTGAGGAGATCATCCGTGGTGCGCTCATGGCTCAGAAGACAAACCCTGATCTAGAGATCTGTCTGGTTGGTCCGCAGAACCATAGCGGCCTGCGCACCTTCGAGGCCAACAATGAGGGCGACCAACACAAGCTGATGGAGCAGTTGCTGGACAACGGTGATCTGGCCGCTTGTGTGACCATGCACTACAGCTTCCCGATCGGTGTTTCCACCGTAGGACGTGTCGTCACGCCCGGGCGCGGTCGCGAGATGTTCCTCGCAACCACCACCGGGACGTCCGCGACGGAGCGCGTGGAAGCCATGGTGAAGAACGCTATCTACGGCATCATCGCCGCTAAGGCGACCGGCATTGAGAAGCCGACTATTGGCATTCTAAATGTCGATGGCTCACGGCAGGTGGA
Organism: uncultured Clostridia bacterium; assembly: GCA_964402415.1. Taxonomy (GTDB): domain Bacteria; phylum Bacillota; class JAAYKD01; order JAAYKD01; family CAYOCI01; genus CAYOCI01. Next base: position 728 of record CAYOCI010000012.1, on the reverse strand, counting down.
ACGTACCCTCAACAAACTCAAAGACAGCGGCTATCAGTTTGACTGGGCCCAATCGGTCCGCGCTGATGGCGGTGTCGTCATGCGTGGCAATGACCTGCTGATGGGCGCGCCCGACGTCATGGTGACCGACACACTGACCGGCAACCTACTGATGAAGGTATTCTCATCGTTCACCACTGGCGGTGACTATGAGGCATCTGGCTATGGCTATGGACCCGGCATCGGCGAGGGCTATAAGCGTACCATCCTCATCCTCTCCCGTGCTTCTGGTGCACCTGTGGTCGCAGGCGCCTTGCGTTACGCCGGACAACTGGCCAAAGGCAATATGGCTGAGGTTAGCACGAACGAGTTTGGCGCTGCCAACAAGGCTGGTCTCAAGACCATCTTTGCTGAGGCCAAAAAAGCAGCTGAAGCCCAGCAGACCGAAGAAGTCAAGGCACCCCCGACCAAGGTTGTCACTTCTGAGATCACCGGTGTGGACATTCTCCAACTCGAGGATGCCGTGAAGGTGCTCTGGGCAGTTGGTATCTACGCTGCCACTGGCATGGGCTGTGTGGGCCCTGTTGTCCTGGTCGCTCCCGAGGACCATGACAAGTCCGTGGAGATCTTGAAGAAGAACGAGTATTTCTAGAGCGAAGGTCTCAATCCCAAAAGGGCACCCGTTTCCACTATCATGAACTGCACCCCCTAAAGTAGACACACAAGGAAAACCCGCCTTGTGTCCCTAA